>JBAPQQ010000318.1:0-2151 GCA_049280695.1 Mycobacterium sp. | reverse complement strand
CATGTGCATCGTGTGCCGCCCGGGTCGAGAACAGGCTGAACCGGATCGACGGCGTGAACGCCAGCGTCAACTTCGCCACCGGGCAAGCCAAGGTCGACCACCCCGACGTCGTGACTCCCGACGACCTCGTCGCAGCGGTAGAGACGACTGGGTACAGTGCCACTCTGCATCAGCCGAAACCTGCCGGAGACGGCGAGAAAACCTCGGGATCCGACGAGTTGACATCGTGGCGCCAACGGCTGCTGGTATCGGTTGTACTCACCACGCCGGTAGTCCTACTGGCGATGATCCCGGTGTTGCAGTTCACCAACTGGCAGTGGCTGTCCTTGACGCTGGCATCCCCGGTCGTGGTGTGGGCAGCGTGGCCGTTCCATCGTGCCGCGTTGATAAATCTCCGCCATCGCGCAGCGACGATGGACACGCTCATTTCGGTCGGTGTCAACGCTGCGTACGTGTGGTCGTTGTGGGCGCTGTTCTTCACCGATGCGGGCATGCCCGGAATGACGATGCGCTTCGATCTGCTGCCAAGTGGTAGCGCCGAACCGCACATCTACCTCGAAGTCGCGGCCGCGGTAACGACATTCATCATCGCCGGCCGCTACTTCGAAGCCCGCGCCAAGCGGCAGTCCGGCGCGGCACTGCGGGCGCTGCTCGACTTGGGCGCCAAGGACGTGGTGGTGTTGCGTGACGGGACAACCGAAACGGAAACGCGCATTCCGATCGCGCAACTGGCCGCAGGGGACGTCTTCGTCGTGCGGCCAGGCGAAAAGATCGCCACCGACGGCGTCGTCACGTCGGGAACGTCGGCGGTCGACTCGTCCATGCTGACCGGTGAACCGGTACCGGTGGATGTGGCACCGGGGGATACCGTCGTCGGCGCGACGGTCAACACCAGCGGACGGCTGAACGTGAGGGCCACCCGCGTCGGCTCCGACACCCAACTCGCCCAGATGGCGCGGCTGGTCACCGAGGCACAGAACGGCAAGGCGCACGTGCAGCGCTTGGCGGATCGGGTATCGGCGGTGTTCGTGCCGATCGTCATCGGACTGTCGCTGCTGACGTTGACGGCATGGTTGCTCAGTGGAGCAACGCCCAATGCGGCCTTCACTGCGGCGGTAGCGGTGCTGATCATCGCCTGCCCGTGTGCGCTGGGGCTGGCGACGCCGACCGCGCTGTTGGTCGGCACCGGTCGCGGTGCGCAGCTCGGCATTCTGATCAAGGGACCGCAGGTGCTCGAGTCCACGCGGCGCGTCGACACCATCGTTCTGGACAAGACCGGCACGATCACCACTGGCCGGATGTCCGTCGCGGCGGTGCACATCGCAGACGGCGAAGACGAAGGCGAAATACTGCGGCTCGCGGGTGCCCTCGAAAGCGCGTCGGAACACCCGATCGCGCAGGCGATCGCGGGCCACGCAGCCGGCAGGGGGTCGCTGCCGGCGGTGAGCGAGTTCCAAAACCACGGCGGCACAGGCGTAACGGGCACCGTCGACGGCCGTGTATTGGCCGTCGGGCGATACACATGGCTGCACGGCGAATGGACACTGACAGCCCCGGAAAAGCTTCTCGATGCCGCCGAGACGGCCCAAGCCGAAGGCGACACCCCGGTGTGGTTCGCCGCTGACGGGCGGATTCGTGCCGTCTTCGTCGTGTCCGACACGATCAAAGACACCTCCCGCGAGGCGGTCGCGCAACTACGCGCCCTCGGCCTGACGCCAGTTCTTCTGACCGGCGACAACAGCCGCGCGGCGCGGGCGGTGGCGCGCCAGGTCGGCATCGATGACGTCATCGCGGAGGTTCTGCCGGCCGGCAAGCTCGACGAGATCAAACGGCTCCAGGACCGCGGCAAGGTGGTGGGGATGGTCGGCGACGGAGTCAACGACGCTGCCGCGCTTGCACAGGCGGACCTCGGTCTCGCGATAGGAACCGGCACCGATGTCGCGATCGAGGCGTCCGACTTGACCCTGGTGACCGGTGATCTGCGCGCTGCTGCCGACGCCATTCGGTTGGCCAGGGCCACGTTGCGGATCATCAAGGGGAACCTGTTCGGGGCCTTTGCCTACAATGTCGCAGCGTTGCCGCTGGCGGCGGTGGGATTGCTCAACCCGCTGATCGCCGGGGCCGCAATGGCTTACAGCTCGGTGTTCGTCG
>JBAPQQ010000317.1:0-5844 GCA_049280695.1 Mycobacterium sp. | reverse complement strand
CGCACGACCACGCCGATGACCATACGCTGGACAAGGTCATCGATGCCGCGACGCTGACTGCCGCGCCTGCCGAGGCTATGCTCACATTGCACCGGAACCGACACGCGCACCGCGTGTTTGCCTTAGGGTAGCCCGCTATGGCGGCCTGCAACGAGGGGGAGCGGGCACTGCCGCACCGGACGACAGAGCGCGCGGAACGAGCGACCCCGATGTCCGTCGAACCGACCAGGCTGGAGCGTACGAGAAGGTACCGCCCGACTTGGCTGCCGTCTCGCCGGTTCGTCGCCGTGATTATCGTGCTCGGCGGCATCGACCTGGCTGCGGCGATGAATGCCCCCATCGCGGTATTCGCGCTCCCTAAAATCCAGAACGAGCTGGGCCTGTCGGATGCCGGGCGGAGCTGGGTGATCACCGCCTACCTGCTGACCTTTGGTGGCCTGATGCTGCTGGGCGGCCGCCTCGGTGACACCTTCGGCCGCAAGCGCACCCTCATCGTCGGGGTCGCGCTGTTCACCATCGCCTCGGCCATGTCTGGCATTGCCTGGGACGGGGGCGTCCTTGTGTTGGCCCGGCTGCTGCTTGGCGTGGCCGCCGCAACCATCGCACCGACTTGCATGGCGCTGATGGCGACCACGTTCCCGAAGGGGCCGGCACGCAATGCTGCGATGGCGGTGTTCGCCGCGATGTCCAGTGTCGGCGCGGTCATGGGCCTGATGGCGGGCGCAGCGCTCACCGAGGTGTCGTGGCGTTTGGCGTTTTCGGTGAACGTGCCGATCGGGCTGACGGTGATCTACCTGGCCCGCACCGCGCTGCGTGAAACCCAGAAAGAGCGGATGAAGCTCGATGCCACCGGGGCTGTGCTGGCCACGTTGGCCTGCAGCGTTGCGGTTTTCGGCTTGTCGATGGGGCCGGAGAGGGGCTGGCTGTCGGCCAGCACGATCGGTTCAGGTGTGGTGGCCCTGGCCGCCTTCGTGGCGTTCGTCGTGGTGGAGCGCACCGCCGAGAACCCCATCGTGCCGTTTAGCTTGTTCCTCGACCGCAACCGGCTGGCCACCTACGCGGCCATGTTCCTGGCCGGTGGGGTGATGTTCACCCTCATCCTAGTGGTCGCCCTGTATGTGCAGAACATCATGGGCTATAGTCCGCTGCGCGCGGGTGTCGCCTTCATCCCGTTCGTCATCGCGATGGCCATCGGGGTGGGCCTGACGTCGCGGCTGGTGTCGTGGTTCCCGCCGCGGGTAGTGGTCATCGCCGGCGCAATCCTGATGCTGGGCGCGCTGCTGTATGGCTCGACGCTCAACCGCGGCATCCCGTACTTTCCGAATCTGGTGCTGCCGATCGTCGTCGGCGGAATCGCGATCGGCATGATCAACGTCCCACTCGGGCTATCGCTGATCGCCAGCGTCGGCCACGACCGGATCGGGCCGGCGTCGGCGGTCGCAATGATGCTGGGGACCCTCGGCGGGCCGCTGATGCTCGCCGCCATCCAGGCCATCATCACGTCGCGCACGCTGCACCTGGGCGGCACCTACGGGCCGGTGAAATTCATGAACGCCGCCCAATTGAATGCGCTGGACCACGGCTACACCTACGGCCTGCTGTGGCTGGGCGGGATAGTCATCCTGCTCGGCGGGGTGGCACTGCTCATCGGATACACCGCGCAGCAGGTGGCGCACGCGCAGGAAGTCAAGAAAACCGTCGACGCCGCGGAACTGTAGCTTTTCGCTCAAGTCCCCGGCGGCAAAGCTGCTGCGCCCGATTGCGCCGCGCTGGCGATCGCCACGGTCGGGGGCGACCGACTGCGCGGCCAGGCTCATCCGCCAGGTGCGCCCCTTGGCGCAGCATCACTTGCCCGCCCGCACGGGCGCAAGCTTTTCGCTCAGCAGTCCCGCTAAACCGCGGACGGTGCCGATGGTGGCGAGGTCGGCGGGGTTGATGCGTATTCCCGTTTCGGTCTCGATGCGGGTGCGCAGTTCCAGGGCGCCCAGCGAGTCCAGGCCGTACTCCGACAGCGGCCGGTCCGGGTCGATGCTGCGGCGAAGGATCAAACTGACCTGGTCGGAGACCATGCGTCGCAGCCGGGTGGGCCACTCGTCTGGGGGCAGCTCGTCAAGCTCGGCACGCAGTTTGCTTGTACCCGCGGCGTTTTGCCCGCTGGAGCGGAACGCTTCGGCGAACGGGCTGAGTTGGGCGAAGGCGGTCAACCACGGGGTTCCCATGATCGGCGCATAGCCGGTGTATGCGCGGTCGTGGCGCAGCAGTGCCTCGAACGCGTACGCGCCCTCGTCGGGAGCGATCGCCATGCCCGCGCCCTCGGCCAAAGCGGTGCCGCGTCCGATTTGGCCCCAGGCTCCCCACGCGATCGCGGTCGCCGGACGACCCTGCGCCCTCCGCCAATGAGTGAAGGCGTCCAGCCAGCTGTTGGCCGCGGCGTAGGCACCCTGCCCGGGCGAGCCCACCAGCGCGGCCGCCGAGGAGAATGAGCAGAACCAGTCCAACGGCTGCTCGGCGGTGGCCGTGTGCAAGTTCCACGCACCATAAACCTTTGCCGCCCAGTCACGTTCGATGAGCTCATCGGTGATGTTGGCCAAGGTGGCGTCCTCAATCACTGCGGCCGCGTGCAGCACACCGCGCACCGGCAGCCCAGTGGCAGTCGCCGTTGCCACCACGCGCTCGGCCGTCTGGGGTTCGGTGATATCCCCACATTCCACCACCACGTCGGCGCCGATCGCCCGGATGAGCTCGATCGTTTCCAGCGTCTTCAGGTTGGGCTGGGAGCGGGACGTGAGCACGATACGCCCGCAGCCCCCGGCGGCCATCTTCTCGGCGAGGAACAACCCCAACCCGCCCAGGCCGCCGGTGACGATGTAAGAACCGTCGGGGCGAAAGACCTCAACCTGCTCCGGGGGTTGCACGACGCTGCTAAGTCCTGCCCGCGGAATGTCGAGGATGAGTTTTCCGGTGTGCTGGGCGGCGCTCATCACCCGGATCGCAGTGGCGGCGTCGGCAAGCGGGTAGTGGGTGCTTTCGGGCATCGGCAGCACGCCGTCCGCGGTGAGCTGGTACACCGTCTTCAACAAGTCTTGAAGGCGGTCCGGATGGCTGAACGACAGCAGCCCTAGGTCGAGGGCATAGAACGTGAGATTGCGCCGGAAGGGGAACAACCCCAGCTTGGTGTCGCCGTAGATGTCGCGTTTGCCGATCTCGATGAACCGGCCACCGAACGCCAGCAGTTCGAAGCCCGCGCGCTGCGCTGCGCCGATGACCGAGTTGAGCACGATATCGACGCCATACCCCTCGGTGTCAGCGCGAATCTGGTCGGCGAACTCGATGCTGCGCGAATCATAGATATGCTCAATACCCATGTCTCGCAACAATTGCCGGCGCTGCTCGCTGCCCGCCGTGGCGAAGATCTCGGCGCCTGCGGCGCGGGCGATCGCGATCGCCGCCTGCCCCACCCCTCCGGTCGCGGAATGAATCAGCACCTTGTCGCCGCTCTTGATGCCGGCCAAGTCATGTAGGCCGTACCAGGCGGTGGCGGTCGCGGTGGTCACGGCGGCGGCCTGGTCGTCGGCCAGGCCTGTCGGCAGGGTGACGGCCAGGTTGGCGTCGCAGGTGATGAACGTGGCCCAACAACCGTTGGGGGACAGGCCGCCGACATGGTCGCCAACCTGGTGATTGGTGACGTCAGGTCCAACCGCGGTCACCACCCCGGCGAAATCGGTGCCCGGTTGTGGCAGCCGCCCCTCGAAGGCGGGATAGCGGCCGAACGCTACCAGCACGTCGGCGAAGTTGATGCTGGACGCAGTGACCGCGACCTCGATCTGCCCCGGGCCGGGCGAAACCCGGTCGACGGCAATAAGTTCCGCCGACTCCAGATCACCTGGCGTACGGATGTGCAGACGCATCCCATCGCACTCATTGTCGATGCTGATAGTTTTCCGGTCTTCTGGGCACAGCGGGGTCTGGTACAACCGCGCGGTGTACCACTGGCCGTCTCGCCAGGCGGTCTCGTCCTCTTCGGACTCGCTGAGCAGTTGCTGTGCCAGCTGCTCGGCGTCGGCGTCGGCGTCGAGATCGATCTGGGTGGCGCGCAGGTGCGGATGCTCGGTGCCGATCACCCGCATCAAGCCCCGCAGCCCAGCCTGCGGCAGGTTGGGTCGGTCGCTGTCCACCACGGTCTGGGCGTTGCGGGTCACAACGAACAGGCGAGGTGGGTCGCCTGCGATCTCCGGCAGTTCGCGGATGATCCGCACGACGTGCTGCACATACTCGCGACCCAGCAGCGGGGACTGGTCGTCGGTCTCACCGTTCTCCGGTCCCGTGAGGATCACCACACCGGTGAATCCACCGGCACGCAGATGGTTTGCCAGCTGTTCCGTGTTGGAGGTGTGGTCGGCGTGCTGTGGCCAGCACATGGTAGTGCATTGCGCGCCATGGTTTTTCAGGACATCGGTCAACGCGGTGGCTACCTGATCGGCGTTGGTCGTGCTGATCAGCAGCCACGTTCCGGTGTCGACGTGTTCCAGCTCGGGCAATATTCGTGGCTGCCATGCGATGGTCAGCAGCCGTTCGGCCAGAACCCGATCTTTGTTGCCCTTCTCGGAGGCTCCGGTGCCCACTTGCAAGCCCTGCACGGCGAGCATGACTGCCCCGTGCTCGTCGAGCACCTCGATGTCGGCCTCCACCCCGGAAGCGTCGGCTTTGGTGACCCGTGTCAGGCAGTAGTGGGCATTGCGGGCAGCCGTGTAAGAGCGGAGTCGACGCACACCCAACGGCCACCCCAGCATGCCTTCGCCCAACGCCTTGACGTCCGGATGAGCCTCGAGGGACCCGAAGCAGGCATCCAGCAGTGCGGGGTGCACGCCGTAAGCATCTTGTTGCGAGCGGATCTGGCGGGGAAGTGCGACCTCGGCCAGCACGGTGCCGGTTTCGCCAGTGTGCGCGGCGCCGAGGGCGGTGAACGCCGGACCCAACTGAACACCACGCTGGTTCAGTCGCGTGCGCACCTCGTCACCGTCCTCGCGACGCGGGTGAGCCTCGAGCAGCACAGACATGTCGTGCGCAGGAGGCTGCTCATCGTCGGCGGCACGTAGGACGGCGGTAGCTCGCCGCGCTTGTTCGCCCCCCTGATTGGTTTCCACCGTGAAATCGACGACGCCCGGCGACGACAACAACGCCGAGGCACCGATCGTGGTCTGCTCATCCAGCACCAGCGCCTGCTCGAAGCGGATGTCGCGGACCTCAGAAGCCTCGCCGAGCACAGCGTGTGCGGCTGCCAGCGCCATCTCGCAGTAAGCCGCCCCCGCAAGCACAGCCACATCGCGGAGCTGGTGATCGCCCAGCCAGGGCTGGGCGGCAATGCCGACCTCTCCTTGCCAAACGTGGCGCTCGGGTTCTTCCTGCAAGCGCACATGCGGGCCCAGCAGCGGGTGTACGGAAACGGTGCAACCACCATGCACCGGCGCTTCCTGACGGTCGCGGCTCAACAACACCTGACGATGGGTCCAGGTCGGCAGCGGAACATCCACCAGCCGCCCATCCGGATAGAACACGGAGAAGTCGACCTCGGCGCCCGCGGCGTGCAGATCCGCCACAAACCCAAGCAGCCCGGACGGCAACTCCTGCTCGCGGCGCATACTGGCCAGAGCGGCGATTGGCATGTCGAGGCTCTGCGCGGTCTGCTCGAGAGGGTAAGTGAGCAAAGGATGCGGGGCTAGCTCGGCGAATACCCGGTAGCCGTCCTCCAAAGCGGCCTGCACCGCCGCTGCGAACCGCACCGGGCGCCGGAGATTGTCCACCCAGTAGCGGGCATCGCACACCGGCTGCTCGCGCGGGTCGAAC
>JBAPQQ010000316.1:0-1898 GCA_049280695.1 Mycobacterium sp. | reverse complement strand
AGGAGAAGCCGCGGCCCCGGCGGACGCGCCGCACGCCCGGGCCGCCGACAGTGCTCCGGCGCAGCCTCACGAGCTTGGTTTTTCCACTGAGATCAACGCCTCAAACATCACCGTTTAACCGACCGTTCGGGCCGGGTATCCGGAGCCGTGATGGACGCGTTCGGGTCACTGCAGTTGCGGCATGAGGTCCAAGAAGACCACCGCGTAGACGCCCGCCATCAACAGCAAGACGACCAGCACCACGACGCCCACCACGGACGCAGCACTGAAAAATGCCTGCATCGTGGTACCCGGCGAATGGGGCGCTGGTGGGTCCGGCACGACGGCGGAATACCCTGTTTCGTGCGAATTCATACTTGCCCGGGAGGAATGTGATGACGGGCGGCAATACGCCGAAGGGGATCGTCGTGCCGATTACGGGAGGCCAGATGTCCGAGGCTGACAACCATCCCACGCCGCGGCCCCATGGCCAGCCGGTGGAGTTCCGGGTGCCCGCCCGGTTGGAGAGCCTCGCGGTGATCCGCGCGTTGGTGACCGCTCTGGGCACGTTGGAGGATCTGGACCTCGACGCTATCGCCGATCTGCGGCTGGCGCTCGACGAGGCCTGTACCGCGTTGATCCGCTCACAGGCAGGGGATTCTCGCCTGACCGTGACGGTGCAACCCCGCGAGCACGACCTGTGGGTTTCGGTATCGGCGCCGACGGTCGACGAAAACGTGCTGCGGCCCGGCACATTCAGTTGGCACGTCATCAGCTCGCTCACCGACGACGTACAGACGTTCCGCGACGGCGCGGAGGTGAAAGGCGCCGGCGGCGTGTTCGGTATCACCATGACGGCAAGCCGGCTGGAATCCGCCAGGTGAAAGAGAGTTCGGCACCGCGAACCCGCTCCGAATACGCCGACGTGCCGGATTTGTTCCGGGAACTGCACACCTTGCCCGTCGACTCGTCAGAGCGGGAACGAATGCGCGACAAGATCGTCCGCCGCTGCATGCCACTGGCCGAGCACATCGCCCACCGGTTCGACGGACGCGGGGAACCGCGTGAAGACATCGCACAGGTGGCCCGGCTCGGTCTGGTCAACGCGGTCAACCGGTTCGACGTGGAATGCGGCAGCGACTTCGTGTCGTTCGCGGTACCCACCATCATGGGCGAGGTTCGTCGCCATTTCCGCGACAACAGCTGGGCGGTCAAGGTGCCGCGCCGGCTGAAGGAACTGCACCTGCAGCTCGGCAGCGCCACCGCGGAAATGTCGCAGCGGCTCGGACGTGCACCGACCCCCTCCGAGTTGGCGGCCGAGCTGGAGCTCGATCGCGAGGAAGTGGTCGAGGCGCTGATCGCCGGCAGCGGCTACAACACGCTGTCGATGGACAGCGGGGGCGGCGGTGACGAGGACAGCCCGCCGCTGACCGAGACGCTCGGCAGCCACGACACGAACCTCGACCGCATCGAGAATCACGAGGCGTTGCGGCCGCTCCTCGACGCGCTGCCCGAACGTGAGCGCACCGTCATCGTGCTGCGGTTCTTCGAATCGCTGACGCAGAGCCAGATCGCCGAGCGCGTCGGAATCTCACAGATGCACGTCTCGCGCCTGCTGGCGCGGACGTTAGCCCGACTTCGTGACGAGCTGCAGTAGCGCCTGGGGCCGAACCGAAGCCGAAAAGCGTTGCACTGCTTCGTCGATCGATGACACGACCGGCAGCCGGGTATCCGGCTCGCAGACCCGCAGCAGACGGAGCACGGCATGGCCGGGCACCAACGCCCATTCGATGTTGTTCCGGCCGCACTCGTCCGCGACGTCGCGCAGACAACCAATCCCTTGTGCGGCAAGGAAATCGAGTCGGCTGAAATCCAGCACCAGTGGGCGGCGGGCGCCGGCGCACCGGCGGGCGAAGTCG
>JBAPQQ010000315.1:0-3295 GCA_049280695.1 Mycobacterium sp. | reverse complement strand
TGTCCTGCTGGCCGAGCTGGCGCATGCCCCGGTCGAGGAGATCGGGGGCCGGCCGGTGCACGTGGTGGCGGATCGGTTGCGGATCTATCGCCGCGATGCCCGGCGCCGCGTCGAGGAGGCCGTTGATTTGGGGCCGCGGCGGGCGTTGAGCGGTGAGCCGCTGGCCCCGAAGTTGGCGGCGACGGCGGCCGGGCAGGCCGCCGGGGACATCAGCGTCGAGCAGGTGGGGATCATCCGGGAGTTCCTCGCGCAGCTGCCGTGCTTCATCGACGAGACCACCAGGGTGGAGGCCGAGGCCACGCTGGCCGCCATCGCCGCGCGCTATCGCCCCGATGAGCTCAAAGGCTTCGCCGACTGGTATGCCGGGGTGCTCAACCCCGACGGCGACTTCTCCGATGAGCATCGCGCCCGCCGACGCGGCATCACCATCGCCCGGCAAGGCAAAGACGGCATGTCCAAGATCACCGGCTGGCTGAACCCCGAACTGCGGGCCGGGCTGGATGCGGCGCTGGCCAAGCTGGCCGCCCCGGGCATGTGCAACCCGCGCGACGAGAAACCCGCCATTGCCCGTGAACCCAGCCCGGAGGCCGTCGAGGCCGATGATCGCTCGGCGGCCCAGCGTAACCACGACGCGCTGAACGCAATGGTGCGTCACACGCTGATGTCGGGGGAGTTGGGCAGCCATCAGGGCCTGCCGGTGAGCATCGTGGCCACGGTCGAGCTGACGGATTTGCAGGACAAGGCCGGCCGTGCCCGCACCGGGGGCGGCACGTGGCTGCCGATGAAAGACGTCATCCGGATGGCCGCGCACGCCTACAACTTTCTGTTGGTCCTAAACAAGGGCAAGCCGCTGCAGCTGTACAAGGGCCGCAGCACCAGGCTGGCCACCCCCGCTCAGCGGCTGGTGCTGTATGCCACCGAGCGCGGCTGCACGCGGCCGGGCTGCGACATACCGGCCTACTGGTGCGAGGTGCATCACGCCACCACAGACTGGGCGAAAGACGGAAAGACTGACATCGATGACCTCACCCTGGCCTGCGGACCGGACAACCGCGATGTGAAAGACGGCGGCTGGAAAACCAAGAAGCGCAACGACGGCACCACCGAGTGGATCCCGCCCCCCGAACTCGACCACGGCCAACCCCGCACCAACACCTACTGGCACCCCGAAAAAATGCTCGACGACAACGAAGACGACGAAAACAGACTGTAGCTGAGGATGTTTCGGTCAGCGGGTGATGAATTGCACGACGGCGTCGGTGAAGGCGTCGTTGTCGTCGCCGGCGGCGGTGTGGCCGGCGTCGGAGAGTTCGACGAACTCGGCGGTCGGTACCTTGTCGAGGAAGTCCTTGACGCCGTCGACGCTCACGACGTCGGAAAGCTTGCCGCGGATCAGCAGAATCGGAATGCGAAGGCCGATCGCGGCGCTCTCCAACTTCTCGACGCGCAGATGCGGATCGTCCTCGGGCTTGGTGAGCAGCTTGGGATCCCAGTGCCAATACCAACGGCCGTTGCGCTGACGCAGGTTCTTCTTCAGGCCCTCAGGGCTGCGTGGCCGCGTGCGGTGTGGGAGGTAAGCCGCCACCGCCTCGGCCGCCTCCTCGAGCGAGTCGAACCCGTGCACATGGCTGAACATGAAGTCCCGGATACGGGCACTGCCGCTCTTCTCGAACCGTGGCACGACGTCGACCAGAACGAGCTTGGTGATGGTGGCTGGGCCGGCGGCGTGGGCAACCAAGATCCCGGTGAGCCCGCCCATGCTGGCGCCAATCAGGGCGACGGGCCGGTCGACGGCGTCGATGACCCTCAGCACATCGCCGCACAACGTTTCCAGCGAGTAGTCCGCACCAGGCGCGTGATCGCTGTCGCCGTGGCCGCGCGAATCCAGCGCCACCACGTGAAAGCCTCGCTCGGCAAGGATCTGCCCGGTGTTCTTCCAGGAGAACCGGTTCTGGCCACCCCCGTGCAGCATCAGAATCGAGGGCCGCCCGTTGGCCGGGGCAGCGTCACGATTCCATTCGTCCGCGACGAGCGTCACGTCGTTGACGCCCGTATACGTGACGGTTTGGGGTGCGCTGCTCATCCGGCTCACGGTAGCCGATGTGAGATCGGCGTTTTCGCTCACGCCCACCGCTCTACAATCGGCGGTCGTGCCCCCGCGGACACGGCTGCCCGCCGACGAACGTGCCGATATCATCGACGCCGCGTACGCGTGCCTGTCGTCACCGCATCAGGGACCCGTGTCGGTGGCGGCGATCCTCGAAGCGGCCGGCCTGTCGACTCGGGCCTTCTATCGCCACTTTGCCTCGAAAGACGACCTGTTCCTGGCGATGCTGAAGCGAGACAGCGAGGCGGTGCTGCGTCGGCTCAGGCGTGTGGCACAGGGCGCGCAAGACAACGGGGGCCCGCAGGCGCAGTTGCGGGCGTGGATCAACTGCCTCTTGGGTCTGGCGTATCACCCGCGAATGCGCGCGCATGTCGTCGTGCTGGACTCAGACGAGGTACGGGTGGCCAAGGGCTACCGCGACGCCAGCGCCGAGTTGCGCGCGGAGCGGGAGCGCATCCTTGCCGACATCCTTCGCCGCGGTCATGAGGACGGATCCTTTCCTTTCGCCGAGCCCGACCGGGACGCGGCCGCCATCCACGCGGTGGTAGACCGGGCGTTCGCCGCACCCCTTTCCGGCCTTGGCCCCGACCGAGAACTGCTCGTCGACTACGTGCTCGACTTTGCGCTGCGAGCGCTCGGTGCCACGCATCCGCGATGAAATTCGACGGGGCCTGACTGCCGGCCGGGTTAAGCTGCCGCCATGGGCGAGCCCAGATGGGTCGAAGTCGATGCACCTTCGGTAACCCTGCGCGGTCTTATCTGGCAGCCCGACCACGGTGCCGAAGACGCGCCAATTGCGTTGTGTCTGCATGGATTTCCGGACACTGCCCACGGGTGGCGCAAGGTGGCGCCCAAACTCGCAGCAGCCGGCTGGCGCGTGGTCGCGCCCTTCATGCGCGGCTACGCGCCGTCGACGATCCCGTCGGACGGCAGCTACCACGTCGGCGCGCTGATGGACGATGCGCTTCGCCTCGTCGACGCAGTGGGCCCGACGGGCCGTGACGTGATCGTCGGTCACGACTGGGGGGCGATCGCCGGTGCGGGTCTGGCCGCGATGCCGGGCAGCCCGTTCAGCAAGGCAGTCATCATGTCGGTGCCGCCCGCAGCGTCGTTCTGGCCCCTCGGCCGCGTGCACGATGCGGGCCGGCTGACCGCGCAACTGCCCCGCCAGCTTCTGCGCAGCTGGTA
>JBAPQQ010000314.1:0-2109 GCA_049280695.1 Mycobacterium sp. | reverse complement strand
GTGTGCGGCCTCGATGAGCTTGCGGACCTCGTCGTCGATGTCGCGGGCCACCTCATGCGAGTAGTCGGATTGGGTGCCCATCGTGCGGCCGAGGAACGGGTCGCCGTGCTCGGTGCCGTACTTGACCGCGCCGAGCTTGGAGCTCATGCCGTATTCGGTGACCATCGCGCGCGCGATCTTGGTGGCTTGCTCGATGTCGGAGACAGCACCCG
Organism: Mycobacterium sp.; assembly: GCA_049280695.1. Classification (GTDB taxonomy): domain Bacteria; phylum Actinomycetota; class Actinomycetes; order Mycobacteriales; family Mycobacteriaceae; genus Mycobacterium. The sequence goes on along the minus strand of JBAPQQ010000314.1, from coordinate 1,897 downwards.
TCGTCGGCTCACGGAACACCAGTTCCTCGGCAGCCCGGCCGCCCATCGCGAACACCAGCCGCGAGATCATCTCCGAGCGCGTCATCATCCCCTTGTCGTCCTCGGGGACGGAGACGGCGTGGCCGCCGGTGCGCCCGCGCGCCAGGATGGTCACCTTGTAGATGGGCTCGATGTCGGGCATTGCCCAGGCCGCCAGCGTGTGGCCGCCCTCGTGGTAGGCGGTGATCTTCTTCTCCAGCTCGCTGATCACGCGGCTCTTGCGGCGGGGGCCGCCGACCACCCGGTCCACCGCCTCCTCGAGCGCCGCCCCGGTGATGACGGTGCCGTTCTCGCGGGCGGTGAGCAGCGCGGCCTCGTTGACGACGTTGGCGAGGTCGGCACCGGACATGCCGACGGTGCGCTTGGCGAGCCCGTCCAGGTCGCCGTCGTCGGCCATCGGCTTGCCTTGCGAGTGCACCCGCAGAATCGCCTTGCGCCCGTTGAGATCCGGGTTGGTGACCGGGATCTGCCGGTCGAAGCGGCCCGGCCGCAGCAGTGCCGGGTCGAGGATGTCGGGCCGGTTGGTGGCCGCGATCAGAATGACGCCGGTGCGGTCGCCGAAGCCGTCCATCTCGACGAGCAGCTGATTGAGTGTCTGCTCGCGTTCGTCGTGGCCGCCGCCCAGGCCGGCGCCGCGCTGCCGGCCCACGGCGTCTATCTCGTCGACGAAGATGATGCACGGGCTGTTCTGTTTGGCCTGGTCGAACAGGTCACGCACGCGCGACGCGCCCACGCCGACGAACATCTCGACGAAGTCCGAGCCCGAGATCGTGAAGAACGGCACACCGGCCTCGCCGGCCACGGCACGGGCCAGCAGGGTCTTGCCGGTGCCGGGTGGGCCGTAGAGCAGCACCCCCTTGGGAATTTTTGCGCCCAGGGACTGGTACCGCGTCGGGTTCTGCAGGAAGTCCTTGATCTCGTAGAGCTCTTCGACCGCCTCGTCGACCCCGGCCACGTCGGCGAACGTGGTCTTGGGCATGTCCTTGTTGAGCAGTTTGGCCCGGGACTTGCCGAAGCCGAAGCCCATCCGGCTGCCGCCCTGCATCCGCGAGAACATCACGAACAGGCCGACCAGCAGCAACAGCGGCAGTAGGTAGAAGAACAGCGACCCGAGCATGTTGCCCTGATTGACAACCGTGTTGACCGCTGCATTCTTGGCGCTGAGCTGGTCGAACAGCGTGGCCCCGTAACCGGTCGGGTATTTCGTGATGACCTTGTCGCTGCCGCCGGTCTGCTCGTTGCCGTTCTTCAGCGTGAGCCTCAGCTGCTGTTCGCGGTCGTCGATCTGGGCGTTCTTGACGTTGTCGGAGTTGATCTGCGCGACGGCCACCGACGTGTCAACCGGCTTGAATCCGCGAGTGTCGTCGCTGAAGTAGAAAAAGGACCAGCCCAGCAACAACACGACGGCGATCACCGTCAGGGTGCGGATTACGGTTTTCCGGTTCATCACATCTCGGCCGGTGCAGGCCAGGTCCTTCCAACTGCGTGCTAGGAGTTAGTTCAGGCTACCGCCTGACCAACGATTGAATGTTCCCGATGGGAGCGCTCGGCCTCGCACGGACGCGCGTCGATGGTGGCCCCCCTTCATCCGGTTGTGCGTCGCTCCGCTTGTCTGCACGGATTGTCTGGTGAAGTGCGGCGGGAACAGCCGGGCGTCGGCGTTGATAGCTACGAAACTTCGTGCACGAGCACACTCTCGACGGCCAGACCTCGCTGTGCTTGGGTGAGACCGTGGTCGCGCCGACCGAGCGGTTAGTCGAGACGAACGGCGTGGAGCTGCGCGTCGTCGAGGCCGGCGAGCGCGGCGCCCCGCTCGTGGTGCTGGCTCACGGTTTCCCCGAGCTGGCCTATTCCTGGC
>JBAPQQ010000313.1:0-6788 GCA_049280695.1 Mycobacterium sp. | reverse complement strand
TGGGGTCGAAAGCTTCGGCGATCCAGCCCAATTCGGCCTCGGGGGCACCACGCTGGCGCCACGAGAGGTGCAGCCGCCGGCGGACGTCGTTGACCAGCAACTCGCGCAGCTGGCAACGAATCCACCAGAGGTGACCTGAATCGACCTGTTGTATTCGTTCCCACACCTCCGGCTCGCTCGGCGAGTCGGAACCGATCAACTCGCGGCCCAGCTCGAGCCATTGCGGCGCCGCCCAGGTGTAGGCATGAACGCCATTGGTGACCGACCCGATCGGCACCTCCTCGGAGTCGAATCCGGGCCACAATTCGTTGAACATCTGCCGGCTGACGCGACCGTGCAGCAGTGATACGCCGTTGGCACGCTGGGCCAGCCGAAGTCCCATGTGCGCCATGTTGAATTTCGTCGCGTCGTCCTCGGCGCCGAGTTCGAGGATGAGGTCCAGTGGAACACCGGGCACCAACACGGACTCGTTCGTGCCGTCGTCACCACCGAAATAGTCTTCGACCATGTCGATCGGGAATCGGTCGATACCGGCAGGTACCGGAGTGTGCGTGGTGAACACCGTGCTGGAGCGCACCACGGTCAGTGCGGTCTCGAAGTCGAGGTTGGAGTCGGTCATCAACTCGCGGATGCGCTCCAGGCCGAGGAAGCCGGCGTGGCCCTCGTTCATGTGGAACACCTCCGGGTCGGCGATGCCCTCGACCGCGGTGAAACCGCGGATCGCCCGGACACCTCCGACGCCGGCCAGGAGTTCTTGCTTGATGCGGTGGTCCTGGTCGCCGCCGTACAGCCGGTCGGTGACGCTGCGCATGTCGTGCTCGTTTTCGGGGACGTCGGAATCCAAGAGCAGCAACGGGATTCGGCCCACCTGCGCGATCCACACCCTGGCCCGCAACCGGTGCTCGTCGGGCAGGGTCAATTCCACCAGGACCGGTTCGCCCGTCGGGGCGGTGAGCAGCCGCAGGGGCAAGCCCTGCGGGTCCAGCGACGGATAGGTTTCGTGCTGCCAACCGTCGGCGGTCAGCGACTGGCGGAAGTAGCCGGACCGGTAGTAGAGGCCGACCGCGATCAACGGCACACCCAGATCAGAGGCGGCCTTGAGGTGATCGCCGGCCAGGATGCCCAGGCCACCCGAGTAGTTTGGCAGCACTTCCGCGACCCCGAACTCCATCGAGAAGTACGCGATTCCCGTCGGCAGCGCTGCGCCCGAGGCGCACCGCTCCTGATACCACAGCGGCCGCGTCAGGTAGTCGCGAAGATCGTCGGCCAGCCGATCCAGCCGTTCGAGAAACGATTGGTCGACGGCAAGCTCGTCCAGGCGCTGCGGGGTCACCGCGCCCAGCAGCGCCACCGGATCCCGGCCGATGCGCTCCCACAGTGCGGGATCGATCGCAGCGAACAACTCCTGAGTAGGTTGGTCCCACGACCATCGCAGGTTCACCGACAGCTGCTCGAGAGCAGCCAGGCGGTCGGGCAGATGAGCACGGACGGTGAAACGACGCAGTGCCTTCACGCGGCCTTACCTTACTGAGAATTCGGGCTCGCGCAGCGTGGATGAGCCACGTGGACCGGCCCGCGTTTGGGATCGACACTACGGTGGGAACAAGCGGGAATAGCAAGATACGACAGCCGAACCACCATCGCGGCACGCCGTGTCGCGCGATCGAAGGAGTATCGGGTGCCCGGTCGAATCGAAATCGATGACGTGCGGCCCGTGGTCTCCTGCGGCAGGTACCCGGCCAAAGCCGTCGTGGGCGAAACCGTTCCGGTGTCGGCCACGGTGTGGCGGGAAGGGCACGAGGCAGTGGCCGCGACACTTGTGGTGCGTTGCCTGGGGCGCAACTATCCGCGCCTGGCAAAGACCGCCGACCGCAGGACGGCGGTCCCGGGTACCGCAGCCCCGGGCCTGCAGCGGGTCAAGCCGATGCTGGTCCCGATGTCGCCGGGCAGCCAGCCCGACGCGTTCCACGCCGAGTTCACTCCCGACGGCGTGGGCCTGTGGACCTTTCGGGTGGACGGCTGGGGGGATCCGATCAGCTCCTGGCGGCGTGCAGTGACCGCGAAACTCGACGCCGGCCAGAGCGAACCCGAGCTGGCCAACGACCTTCTGGTGGGCGCGAAGCTGTTCGAACGCGCAGCGATGGGCATGCCCCGCAAACTGCGCGACCCGCTGCTGGAAGCCGCGGTGGGGCTGCGCGCACCGGGCGACCCGCTGACCCGGATGGGCGCCGCCTGCACCGACGAAGTCGCCGAATTGTTGGCGGAGTATCCCCTGCGTGAGCTGCTGACCCGCGGCGAGCAGTACGGCGTATGGGTGGACCGGCCGCTGGCCCGATTCGGCTCGTGGTACGAGATGTTCCCGCGGTCCACCGGCGGCTGGGGTGCCGACGGCAAAGCGGTGCACGGCACGTTCGGCACTGCCGCCGAGGCGTTGCCACGCGTCGCCGCGATGGGCTTCGACGTGGTGTACCTGCCGCCGATCCATCCGATCGGCAAGGTGCACCGCAAGGGCCGCAACAACTCGGTCACCGCCGCGCCCGGCGACGTCGGCTCGCCATGGGCCATCGGCAGCGACGAGGGCGGCCATGACGCCGTGCACCCCGACCTCGGCACCATCGACGACTTCGACACGTTCGTCGCCGCCGCCCGCGGTGAGGGTCTCGAGGTGGCGCTCGACTTCGCTCTGCAGTGCGCGCCCGACCATCCGTGGGCGCGCGAACACCGCGAATGGTTCACGGTGTTGCCCGACGGCACCATCGCATACGCGGAGAACCCGCCGAAGAAGTACCAGGACATCTACCCGATCAATTTCGACAACGATCCCGACGGGGTCTCCCAGGAAGTGCTGCGTGTGGTGCGGCACTGGATCGACCACGGCGTCAAGGTGTTTCGCGTCGACAACCCCCACACCAAGCCACCGGACTTCTGGGAGTGGCTGATCGAGGAGGTCAAGGCCACCGACCCGGACGTGCTGTTCCTGTCCGAGGCGTTCACCCGCCCGGCCCGCCTGTACGGCCTGGCCAAGCTAGGGTTCACGCAGTCTTACACGTATTTCACCTGGCGCACCGCCAAGTGGGAGTTGACGGAGTTCGGCCGGCAGATCGCCGAATACGCCGACTTCGCTCGGCCGAACCTCTTCGTCAACACCCCCGACATCCTGCACGAGAGTCTGCAGCGCGGCGGTCCGGGCATGTTCGCGATTCGCGCGGTGCTCGCCGCGACGATGAGCCCCAGCTGGGGCGTGTACTCCGGTTACGAGCTGTTCGAGCACCGACCGGTGCGCGAGGGCAGCGAGGAGTACCTGGATTCCGAAAAGTACCAGCTGCGGCCGCGCGACTTCGGCGGGGCGCTGGAGCGCGGGGAGTCGCTGGAGCCGTTCATCAGCAGACTCAACGAGATTCGACGGCTTCATCCGGCACTGCATCAGCTTCGCACCATCCACTTCCACCACGTCGACAACGACGCACTGCTGGCCTACAGCAAGTTCGACCCGTCGACCGGCGACGCCGTCCTCGTGGTCGTCACGCTGAACCCGTTCGGCCCCGAAGCGGGGATGCTGTGGTTAGACCTGCCGACGCTGGGTATGGAGTGGTACGACCGGTTCTGGGTGCGCGACGAGATCACCGGTGAGGAGTATCACTGGGGTCACGGGAACTACATTCGCCTCGATCCGGCGAGAACCGTTGCACACATCGTGCACCTGCCGCGTGTGCCCGACGAGGCACGCTTGGCGCTACTGCGCAGGGAGTGACGAATGACGCAATCCAAGCAGCACACCACGTACTTGGCGCCCCCCCGCGCCGACTTCGACCGCCTACTGGCCGGCGAGCACCACGACCCGCATTCCATCCTGGGGGCGCATGAGTACGGCGATCACACCGTGATCCGGGCTTACCGGCCGCACGCCGTCGACGTCGTCGCGCTGATCGGGGCGGACCGATATCCGCTGCGCCACCTCGAGGGCGGACTGTTCGCTTTGGCGGTCCCGTTCGTCGACCTCGTCGACTACCGCCTCGAAGTGAGCTATCAGGGCTCCGACGGTGCCCTCGACGCACACACTATCGCCGACGGCTATCGCTTCCTGCCGACACTCGGCGAGATGGACCTGCACCTGTTCAACGAGGGCCGTCACGAACGGCTCTGGGAGATTCTGGGCGCACATCCGCGCACGTTTGGAACACCGGATGGGGACGTGCACGGCGTGTCGTTCGCTGTCTGGGCGCCGAATGCCAAGGGCGTCAGCCTGATCGGAGACTTCAATCACTGGGATGGCAACGAGGCGCAACTGCGGGCGCTGGGCTCGTCGGGTGTGTGGGAACTGTTCTGGCCGGGTTTTCCGGTAGGCGGTCTCTACAAGTTCCGCGTGCACGGCGCCGACGGCATGGTCACCGAGCGCGCCGATCCGTTCGCGTTCGCTACCGAAGTACCGCCGCAGACGGCGTCGAAGGTCACCACGAGCAGCTACGAGTGGCGCGACGAGCAATGGATGGCCCAGCGCGCAGCCAAGAACCCGGTGTTCGAGCCGATGAGCACCTACGAGGTGCACCTGGCGTCGTGGCGGCCAGGGCTGAGCTACCGGCAATTGGCCGGCGAGCTCACCGAATATGTGGTGGCACAAGGGTTCACTCACGTCGAGTTGCTCCCGGTCGCCGAGCATCCGTTCGGCGGCTCCTGGGGATACCAGGTCACGTCGTACTACGCACCGACCTCGCGGCTGGGCACCCCGGACGACTTCAGGGCGGTGGTCGACTCGCTCCACCAGGCCGGCATCGGCGTGATCGTGGACTGGGTGCCCGCTCACTTCCCGAAGGACGCATGGGCACTAGGACGATTCGACGGTATGGCGCTCTATGAGCACTCCGACCCCCACCGTGGCGAGCAACTCGACTGGGGCACATACGTGTTCGACTTCGGCCGCGCGGAGGTGCGCAATTTCTTGGTAGCCAACGCACTGTACTGGCTCGAGGAGTTCCACGTCGACGGGCTGCGGGTGGACGCGGTGGCGTCGATGCTCTATCTCGACTACTCGCGGCCGGAGGGCGGCTGGACGCCGAACGTCTACGGCGGACGGGAGAACCTCGAAGCGGTGCAGTTCCTGCAGGAGATGAACGCCACGGTGCACAAAGTCGCACCGGGCATCGTCACCATCGCCGAGGAGTCGACATCGTGGCCGGGCGTGACCCGTCCGACCAGCCTTGGCGGCCTTGGCTTTTCGATGAAGTGGAACATGGGCTGGATGAACGACACGCTCGGCTACATCGGCAGGGATCCGGTGCATCGCAGCTTCCACCATCACGAGATGACGTTTTCGCTGCTGTATGCGTTCAGTGAGAACTTCGTGCTACCGATCAGTCACGACGAGGTGGTACACGGCAAGGGCACGCTGTGGAGTCGCATGCCCGGCAACGACCACACGAAGGCAGCCGGGCTGCGCAGCCTACTGGCCTACCAGTGGGCACACCCGGGCAAGCAGCTGTTGTTCATGGGTCAGGAGTTCGGGCAGCGTGCCGAGTGGTCCGAGGAGCGCGGGGTCGACTGGTTCCAGCTTGGCGAAGGCGGCTTCTCCAACGGCATCTTGCGAATGGTCCACGACATCAACGAGATCTACTGCAGCCACCCGGCCTTCTGGACCCATGACAGCAGTCCGGAAGGCTACTCGTGGATCGACGCGAACGACTCGGCGAACAACGTGCTGAGCTTTCTGCGGTTCGGCTCCGACGGCTCGATGATGGCCTGCGTGTTCAACTTTGCCGGCGCCGAACACAGCCGCTACCGGTTGGGACTGCCGCGTTCGGGCCGCTGGCGAGAGGTGCTGAACACCGACGCCGACATCTACAACGGCGCCGGCGTAGGTAATTACGGTGCGGTGGAAGCCGCCGACGAGCCCTGGCATGGCCGCCCAGCCAGTGCGGTGATGGTGCTGCCGCCTCTGTCGGCGCTGTGGCTGGAGCCTGAGTAGCCGCGCCTCCCCGGGTCGGCGCGAGCAGACGCGGAATCGCATTACCGGGCCCTGCTTTGTGCGATTTGGCGTCTGCTCGCGGCGGGAGGCGTAGCTCAGTACAGCGCGTTGGCGAGGTTCCGCCGGGCGGCGATCACTGCCGGTTCGGACGGATCGAACAGGTCGAACAATTCGATTAGCCGCGTCCGCACCATGGTGCGCTCGTCTCCGGAACTGCGCTTGACCAAGTCGATCAGCCGGTTGAAGGCCGCGGCGGGCGACTGGTTGAGAATCTCGACGTCGGCGGCGGCGAATGCCGCTTGGATGTCGTCGGGCGCGGCGTCGGCGGCCCGGGTGGCGTCGGGTCGCTGTTTGGTGGCGCGCGCCAGGAAGGAGATCTGCCGAACGGCGGCCTTCGCTTCGTGGTGCGCCGGGTCCTTGTCCAGCAGTGTTCGGTATGCACCGAGCGCCGCGTCGAAGTTTCCCTCCTCGAGCAGCTCACGCGCCTTAACCAGCCCGGGATCCTCATCTTCCGGTTCGGCATCGGCGGCGCCGCCGAGTTTTCCGGCCGTGGCCGACAGCAGCGAGTCGATCCACCCGCGCAGCTGTTCGGTCGGCTGAATGCCCTGGAAGCTCGAGATCGGCTGTCCGGCTGCCACCGCGACCACGGTCGGCACGGCCTGCACCCCGAAGATCTGAGCGACGCGCGGCGCGGTGTCGACGTTCACTGTGGTCAACGACCACTTTCCGGCGTCGGCCGCCGCCAGCTCCGCCAATGCATCCGCCAGCTGAGTGGACGCCTCGCTGCGCGGTGACCACAACACCACCACGACCGGCACCTGGTTGGACC
>JBAPQQ010000312.1:0-5354 GCA_049280695.1 Mycobacterium sp. | reverse complement strand
CGTCGAGACTGCACACGCCGTGCACCGGGATCCCGAGCGCATGGCCGAACGCGGCCGCGGTGGCCATGCCGACCCGCAACCCGGTGAACGGCCCTGGCCCGCAGCCCACCACGACCGCTTCGAGGTCGGCCATCGTGAGGCTCGATTCAGCAAGCGCTGCAACGATGTTCGGGGTGAGCGTCTCGGCATGCGCGCGTGCGTCGACGGTCACCCGTTCGGCGGTGGCGTGCTCGCCGGCGGCGTCTCGACGCACCACGCCCGCCGTCACCGCCGGGGTCGCGGTGTCCAGCGCCAGCACGATGGCTGATGTTCTTCGCGCAACCGGCTCCCCGCAAGCGGGCGCTACCCCCACGTCGATCACTTGCCCCACTCCCAGGTGGCCGTCCGCACGTCGGAATCGTCGTCGTAGCTCAGGCGCACGTCGAGATGACGTTCGGCGAGTCGTTCTGCCAGTCCCTCTCCCCACTCGACGACGACGACGGCGTCGGCCAGGTCGGTGTCGAGGTCCAGGGAGTCGAGTTCGGCCAAGAGATCCGTATTGTGCTCGAGCAGCCGGTACATGTCGACATGGACCATCGCCGGCGCTCCCGCACGCCGCGCGGGGTGCACACGCGCCAGCACGAACGTCGGCGAGATCACCGCGCCGTCGACGTCCATCGCATGTGCGATGCCCTTGGCCAGGACGGTCTTTCCCGCACCGAGCGGCCCGGACAGCACCACCACGTCCCCGGCACGCACGTCCGCCCCGAGGCGGGCACCCAACTTGAACGTGTCCTCGGCGGTGGGCAACCTTTCGGAATCAGCCACTGCGGCGGACCTTGTCGCGCACCTTGCGCGCCAGCGCGACGAGCTTCGACGGGGTCGCGCGCTCGACCAGCCGGACGAGTGCGTCGTCGATGATTTCCGGCTGCTCCAGCTGCACGAGGTGCCCGGCGCCGGGGACGATCTCCAGCTCGCACCTCGGCAACGTGACCGCCATTTCCCGCGAGTGACGCACCAGCGTCAGAAGGTCCCGGTCGCCGCAAGCAATCAGCGTCGGGATTTTGGCGAGCACCGGCAGCGCCGCTCTTTCGTCATGCACCTCGAGCGCGTGGAGGAACTCGATCATCGTCTCGATCGGCGTGTCGTGAATCATCCTCTCCGAGTACGCCACTACCGCGGGGCTGATCTTGTCGTCACCGTAGGAGGCGGTGCGCAGGATGGGCCTGATCAGCGTCCGCGCCGAGCCGCGCGCCCGCATGACGAGCTTCGGCGAGTAGAGGGCGGCGAATCGAACGGCCTCCAGGGCGGGATTCTTCAGGATCTCCCCCAGCGGTGAGCGCGACACCCCCTCGGCGGCCGACGATATCAACGCCGCGCCGACGACGCGGGAACCGTAGTGCTGCGGGAACTGCCGAGCGTGCGACAGCACCGTCATCCCACCCATGGAGTGCCCGACGAGCACCAACGGTCCGTGCGGAACCGTAACCGTGAGAATGGTTTCCAGGTCGCGGCCGAGCTGTTCGACGGTGTACGTCTCGATCGGTGCGCGGCCGGACTGGCCGTGGCCGCGCTGGTCGTAGAACACCATCCGGACCTGGTCGCCCCACTCCTCCTCGAGCCGGGCCCGCTGAAAGTGGTAGGCGCCCATGCACAGGCAGAACCCGTGCGCGAACACGACGGTCAACCGCGCGTCGGCCGGGCCCACTTCGCGAACCGCCAGCGGCACCCCGTCCTCGGCGGTCACCACGCTGCCGCGGTCGACGTCGAGAAGCGTGAAGTCCTCGGTGGCATGCGGGTCTTCGACCGGACCCTGCTTGGCCATCGAGCGCGCGGCGGAGACACCTGCGACGGTGCCCACCGCGGCCAGCCCGGCCATCCCGGCCATCCAGCGGGCGTTGCTGAAGAGCTCGCGCTCGGACCCTTCGCCGCTTGCCAGTTTGGCCAGGCGCTCGGTGTTCTTCGCCGCCGTGCGGGCCAGGCGGTCGTCGATCCGCTGCGCGCGCTGCGCGCGTCGCTCGGCTTTCTTGTCACTCAACGGTTCCGCCCTCACGGTAGACGCGGACCACCCGCCCGCGCGGGCCGGTCACCACTTCGTAGTGAATGGTGCCGAGCAGGTCGGCCCACTCTTGAGCAGTCGGCTCACCGTCGGTGCCGGGGCCGAACAGGATGGCGGTATCGCCTTCGCGGATCCCGGTTTCGCCGGGACCGAGGTCGACCATGAACTGGTCCATGCAGACAGTGCCGACGCTGAGTCGCCGGCGGCCGTTGATCAGAACCTCGAAGCGGCCACTCAACGCCCGGCAGATGCCGTCGGCGTAGCCAATCGGCAGCAGCGCCACCGTGGTGTCGCGACCCGCGATCCAGATGTGCCCGTACGACACACCTTCGCCGGCGGAGAGCGACTTGAGAAGCGCCACAGGGCATCTCAACGTCATAGCCGGGATCAACCCCATCTGCCCGCGTTCTGGAATCGGGCTGAGCCCGTACACCGCGATGCCGGGCCTGACCATGTCGAAGGCCAGGTCGGGGCGCGCCATCACCGCCGGCGAGTTGGACAGGTGCGCGACCTCGTAGCGCACCCCGACCGCCCGCGCTTGCGCCAGCATGTCGGAAAAGCGTTGCGCCTGAAGGTCGTTGGTGAGGTGTTCGGGCTCGTCGGCGTGCGCCAGGTGCGACATCAAGCCGCGCACCCGCACCGTCTCCTCGGCCTGGGCGCGCAGCAGCGCCTCGAGCATCGCCGGATAGTCGGCGGCGCTCACCCCGTTGCGGTTCAGCCCGGTGTCGATCTTGACCGTCAGCGTCGCGGTCACGCCGGTGCGGCGCACCGCGTCGACCAGTTCGGAGAGTTGGCGCACGGACGACACCGCGATCTGCACGTCGGCGGCAAGCGCCGGCGCGAAGTCGGCGCCGGGGTTGTGCAGCCACGCCAGGATCGGAGCGGTGATGCCGTCGGCACGCAGGGCGAGCGCCTCGTCAATGGTGGCGACGCCGAGCTCGGTCGCCCCGGCAGCGAGCGCGGCTCGAGAGACCCGGGTCGCGCCGTGTCCGTACCCGTCGGCCTTGACGACGGCCATCACGTCGGCTGGTCCCGAGTGCTCGCGCAGCACGCGGGTGTTGTGCGCGATCGCGTCGAGGTCGACCACGGCCTGCGGCGTGGGCGTCGAGTGTCTGGTCAGAGAGATCGCGCGCATATCGGTATCGATTGTCCCAGAACGCGCCCAGCCGGCTGCGTCCTCACCTCGTCACCGCTGAATCAGCGACACCCCGATGCCGTCCACGTCCGTCGGATTGCGAGTAACCAATGGCACTTCCAAAGCGGCGGCGGTCGCGGCGATCATCAAGTCGAGCGCGCGCCCGCGAGGGCGGCGGCCCTGCGATCGCAGCCGTGCGCACAGCATGCCGTAGTGGTGGGCGATGACGTCGGTGAAGGGGATGCCGTGCCCAAATGTTGCCTGTATGAGCGTCAATCGGCGCTGTCGCGCGTCGCGCTTGTCCGGGTCGTCGACGGCCTGCACTCCGTAGTGCAATTCGGCATAACTCACCGAGCTGATTTGACACACCAGTCCCGAGAAGTCCGCATCGGACGCAATCAGCACGCTCGTGTCCAGCAGAACTCGTTCAGGACCAGGGGTCGTCAAGCGTCTCGGCCCGTCGCGAAGATTCGAGTTCGGTAGTCCAGTCGTCGTCAACAGCTGCCGCGAAAACCTGTCCAACGCTCGCGCCGTCGACCCAATCGACAGCGTCGAACGGCACAAGCCGGGCGACTACACGGCCGCTCACCGTCACCGCGACTTCGGCGCCGGCCTCCACCGCCTGTAACACCGGCGTCGGGTTCTGGCGCAGTTGTCGCACGCCGACCTTCTCCATGCGGTCCAGCATACCGGCTGCGTAGACCATGATCTACATCACCTCAGTGCGCGAAATGCTGCTGCTCGTCGAACTCGCCGCCCGGCTTGATTTCGTCCATGTGCGCGATCACCTTCGCCAAGTCCTCATACAGTGACCTGGCCAAATCGGCCGAGAAGCCCTCGCGGACCACCACCCGCAGCACCGACACGTTCTCGGCGCCCTCCGGCATGGTGTAGGCCGGCACCTGCCATCCGAACGACCGCAGGCCGGCCGAGACGTCGAACTCCGTGTACCCGAAGTCGCCGGACAGCCGGAACGCCACCACCGGGATCGCCGACCCGTCGGTGATCACCTCGAAGTGCCGGCTCTTGCGCAGCTGGTCGGAGAACCAGCGCGCCGTCGTGGACAGGGCGCCCATGACCTGGCCGTAGCCCGCGCGGCCCAGCCGCAGGAAGTTGTAGTACTGGCCGACGACCTGGTTGCCCGGCCGGGAGAAGTTCAGCGTGAACGTCGGCATGTCGCCGCCCAGGTAGTTGACGCGGAACACCAGATCCTCGGGCAGATGGTCGCTGTTCCGCCACACCACGAACCCGATGCCCGGATAGGTCAGCCCGTACTTGTGGCCGCTGACGTTGATCGAGACCACCCGGGGCCGCCGGAAGTCCCATTCGAGGTCCGGGTGCAGGAACGGGACGACGAACCCGCCGCTGGCCGCGTCGACGTGCACCGGCACGTCAGGGCCGCCGTCTGCCGCGAGCCGGTCCAGCGCCGCGCAGATCTCGGCGATCGGCTCCAGCTCACCCGTGTATGTGGTGCCCAGGATCGCGACCACGCCGATGGTGTCCTCGTCGACCGCGTCGATCACCTGCTCGGGCGTGATGGTGTACCGGCCCTCGGCCATCGGCAGGTACCGCGGCTCGACCTCGAAGTAGCGGCAGAACTTCTCCCACACCACCTGCACGTTCGAGCCCATCACCAGGTTGGGCGTCCGCGTCCGCCACGCGTCTTTGTCTCGGCCGCCGACCCGCTCCTTCCACCGCCACTTGAGCGCCAGACCGCCGAGCATCACCGCCTCGCTCGACCCGATCGTAGAAACGCCGACCGCGCTGGACGGGTCGTCGTCGCGCAGGTTCTCGGCGTGGAAGAGGTCGGCGACCATGCACACACAGCGCTGCTCGATTGCCGCGGTGGCCGGGTACTCGTCCTTGTCGATCATGTTCTTGTCGAACGTCTCGGCCATCAGCTTCTCGGCCTGCGGGTCCATCCAGGTGGTGACGAACGTCGCAAGGTTCAGCCGCGAACTGCCGTCGAGCATCAGCTCGTCGTGGATGAACCGGTACGCCGCGTCGGGGTCCATCGGCTCGTCGGGCAACCGCAGCGACGGGATCGGTGCGGTTGACAGCCGCCCTGTGTAAGCCGGGGCAATCGACGGCGACAGATGCGAAACACGAGGCATTGCAGGTCCTTTCGTCAGAGAGCTGCCAGAGCCGAACGTATGTGCGCCAGGATGCGTGACGCCGACG
>JBAPQQ010000311.1:0-10298 GCA_049280695.1 Mycobacterium sp. | reverse complement strand
ACCCCTGCGTTTGGCTTCACACCGGCACTTGCACGCATGTATCGGGCTTCCGGACAGGCGGTTCCTGTAGCAAAGCGGATCCTCGAACTAAACCCGAAGCATCCGCTCGTCACCAGCCTGCAAAGGGCGCACAAGGACCGCGAGGACGAGTCCTCCCTCGCAGAAACAGCCGAGTTACTCTACGGCACAGCCGTTCTCGCCGAAGGCGACATACCCGAGGATCCGGCGAAGTTCGCAGGCTTGCTTGCGGACCGTCTGGCTCGCACCGTATAGAATACGCCGCGGCCGTGTCCGGCCAGCAGGACAAACGAGCTGTATAACCGTGCGCAGGAGTGGCATCCGCGGCGCCTGGTAGGTCAGCATCTGGTTCGGAAGACTTTGCAGTGCCGCTGGGGAACAGGCGAGCGGCCAGCCGCGGCGGGGCCGGTGTTGACTGGAGCGCCGAGGCTGCCGGGTCGTAATGCCAAGGCGGCGCATACGCGGCTCAACAAATGATCCTCGGCAGCAACTTGTCTTTCGGCAGTGAAGGGGCCGAGGGCTTCGGTAACGTAATGCGGGTGATTGAGACCTCCATTCCGGCCGTCCTGTGCGAGCGAGCCAGTCTGCAGCCAAATGACACGGCGTTCACGTTCATCGACTACGACCAGGATTGGAATGGCGTGGCCTACACCTTGACGTGGGCGCAGCTGTACCGGCGCACACAAAATGTTGCGCGGGAGATGAAAAATGCCGGGTCGCCCGGGGACCGCGCGGTGATAGTGGCACCGCAGGGGCTTGACTACATCGTTGCTTTCTTTGGCGCACTTCAGGCAGGCCGGATCGCCGTTCCGCTTTCGGTTCCGCTCGGCGGCGTCGCCGATGAGCGCGTGAGTTCAGTGCTGCGCGACTCGACCCCCACCGCCATTCTCACGACATCCGGTGTTGCGGGTAACGTCGCCGAGCAACTCAAATTCGAGTCGGACCTACCTGCTCCATCAATCCTTGAAGTCGACTTGCTCGACCTTGACGGCCCGCCAGGACCCGGTGCAGGGCTCGAGGATGTCGCGGATATCGCCTATCTGCAGTACACATCCGGGTCGACGCGTCAGCCGGCCGGGGTCATGATGTCGCACAGGAACGTCTTGGCCAACTTTGAGCAGGTGATGTCCGATTACTTCGGGGAGTACGGAAAATTGCCCCCGCCGGACACCACCATCGTTTCGTGGCTGCCCTTCTACCACGACATGGGTTTGTACCTCGGCGTGTGCGGGCCAATCCTGACGGGCCTTCACGCTGTGGTCACCAGTCCGGTGGCCTTCCTGCAGCGACCGGCCCGGTGGATGCAACTGCTGGCAAGCAAGAGCAAGGCATATTCGGCAGGGCCGAATTTCGCGTTCGAATTGGCGGCCGGAAAGACATCCGACGATGACATGGCCGGGTTCGATCTTGCGGACGTGCTCGTCATCGCCACCGGTGCCGAACGGGTACATCCGAAGACCCTGCGGCGCTTTACCCAGCGGTTCACGCCGTTCAACCTGCGCGAGGAAGTGATACGGCCGTCGTACGGACTCGCCGAAGCAACGGTGTATGTGGCGACCCGTGCTTCGGGTCGGCCGCCGGCCATCGTCCGCTTCGAATCGGAGAAGCTGACAGCTGGTAAGGCCGAGCGTTGCGACGGCCCGGGCGGCACCCCGCTGGTCAGCTATGGAATGCCGCAGTCGCCGCTGATCCGCATCGTTGATCCGCAGACACGCATCGAGTGTCCGGCCGGAACCGGTGGTGAGATATGGGTGCACGGCGACAACGTCGCAGGGGGTTATTGGGAAAAGCCCGACGACACCTCCAACACGTTCGGCGCAAAGCTCGTGACTCCGTCGGCTGGCACGCCCGGGGAGCCCTGGCTGCGCACCGGCGACTCGGGATTCGTCTTCGACGGCGAGTTGTTTGTCATCGGCCGCATCAAGGACCTCCTCATCGTGTACGGGCGCAACCACTCTCCCGACGACATCGAGGCGACGATCCAGGAGATCACACGGGGTCGGTGCGCTGCGATTGCGGTTCCCGACAGTCACACCGAGAAGCTTGTGGTGATCGTCGAAGTCAGGAAGCGTGGCGATACCCCCGAAGAGGTCGCGGCCAAGCTGGACGTGCTCAAGCGCGACGTCAGCGTCGCGATCTTCAACTCACACGGTCTGAAAGTCGCGGATCTTGTTCTGGTGGCCCCTGGCTCGATACCGATCACCACGAGCGGCAAGGTCCGGCGGTCGACTTGTGTCGAGCAGTACCGGCACGGCCAGTTCACCCGGCTACCCGCTTGAGGATCAACTTCCGACACTTTGTTGCTGATGTGGAATGGTTGGTTTGTGCCGAATCCTCAAGCGGCTAGCGGCGTTTGGATGGCGAGATCGTTGAAGAGCGTTTGCATATCGATGCGGATTTGTTCGTAGTCACGGTCGACGCGTGTCCAGTGCGCGGGTTTGCGTCCGATCTTCGGGCTGCGGATCCCGGCGAGGATCGGGGCGATGACCTGGTCGCGGAGGGTGAGCAGGGCGGCGATGGTGCGCGCAGCCGGGGGTGCGAGGGCGGCGCGCAGCGCGTCAGCCACCGCTGCCGGGCGAAGTCCCGGCCGCGGCGTAGACGGCTATCAGCCCAGCGACGCTTAGCTCGGCCCTATGTGAACCGGATGATCGTGCCCGGTTCCAGCCGCTCGACCCGCCCCCGGTGCTCCACGGTGACAGCGGGCACGTCGCGGGGGTCGACGCTGATTTCTGCGCCCTCCGAGCTGAAGCGCAGATGCAGCCTGTTGCCGCGATAGTGAATCGGGAACCCGAAGGCGCCGAGAGATTCGGGCCACTTCGGCGACAACACGATGCGGTCGGACCGGGTCTCCAGGCCGGTGAAGCACCGCTGCACCAGGTCGATGCTGCCCGCCATGGCGGCAAGGTGGATGCCCTCCGACGTGGTGCCGCCCTGGATGTCGGCGACGTCCGACTCCAAGACCTGATGGAAGAACTCCATCGCGCGGTCCCGGTTGGCCCGGGCCAGCACCCACGTGTGTACGACGCCGGACAGTGTCGAGCCATGGGAGGTGCGGTCCATGTAGTAGTCGACCATCCGGGGAATTGCATTGTGGCTGAAGGGGTAGCCGAGCCGGATCAGCAGCTCCCGTAGCTCGTCAGACGACAGCAGATACAGCAACATCAGCGCGTCCGCCTGCTTGGACGCCTTGTACCGGTTGATGTCGTCGTTCTCGGCCTCCAGGATCCGGTCGAGCCGCTGGATGTTGCCGTACCTCTGCCGGTAGCCCTCCCAATCCAGCTCCTGCAGCTTCTCGTAACCCTCGAACTGGCTGACCACGCCGTCGTGGAACGGCACGAACATCCGCCGGCTCACCCGCTCCCACTCGGCGAGTTCGTCGTCCGTCATGCCCAGCCTCTCGCGCAGATCCAGCCGATTGGGCAGCGGCATCAACTGCATGGCATCCATCGCGCGCAAGATCACCCATACCGCCATCACGTTCGTGTACGCGTTGTCGTCGACGCCGTCGTACGGCCGCTCGGGATATCCCGCGTGGAACTCGTCGGGCCCGATCACGCCCTTGATGTGGTAGCGGTCCTGCTCGGCGTCATATGTCGTTCTGCTGACCCAGAACCGGGCGATCTCGGCGAGCATCTCGGCGCCGTAGTCGATCAGATACGCCAGATCCCCGGTGACTTGGTAGAACTGCCAGGCGTTGTACGCAACGGCGATACCGATGTGGTGGGCGAGGTGGCTGGGATCCTGGCGCCACCGGCCCGACCGCGGATTCATATGCAGCTGAGGGCTTTCCTCGCGTCCGTCGCTGCCGGACTGCCACGGATACATCGCGCCTCGGTAGCCCGCCAGCTTGGCGGCCTGCCGCGCTTCCAGAAGCCGTCGATACCGGTATCGCAACAATGACCGGGTGACCGTGGGCAGCCGCAGGTTGAGCACAGGGAAGATGAACAGCTCGTCCCAGAAGATGTGGCCACGGTAGGCCTCACCGTGCAGACCTCGGGCCGGCACGCCTACGTCGATGTCGTCGCTGTGGTAGGACACGGTCTGCAGCAGGTGGAGCATATGCAACCGCAATATCCGCAATTCGTCTTCGTGGTCGTTGAATTCGAGGCTCAGGCGTTCCCATAGATGCGCCCACGCAAGCACGTGGGCATGGAGCATCTCCGCGAACCGTCCCTGCCGGCCCAATCTGCGCTCGGCGCCCGCCGCGGGTTCGGAGGTGGCGACGTCCTGACCGGTCACCAGAGTTACGACCTTCTCCACCGTCCACGCTTGGCCGGCTGTCATCGTCCCGAAGATCTGGTGGCCGATCTCGAATTCTTCGTCGACGAGCCGGTAGGTCGCCGCCGCCGGGGAATCGCCGTTCCAGACAGTGGTCCGCGCAGCAAGCGCGACCGGGATCTGCGACTGCGTCGTCGTGACCGACATCAGAACGGAATTCTCTGACAGCTCAACCTTTTTCATCGCGGTGAGATGGTTGCTGGCCAGGTCGCGATATCGCTCGACGTTGCTGTTACGGACCTGTCCGTCGATGGTAGAGCGGATCTCGATCGTGCCCGACCAGTCCTCCGCGACGATCGTCGTCTCCAACGCGGCCACGTGCGCCACGTTCATCCCGACGAACCGTCGCTGAGTCACCGCTGTGGTGCGGCCGACGTGGTCGCGGAAGCGCAGCTCGCGCGTCAGCACCGCGGCACGCAAGTCCAGGGTTTGGCGGTAGGACAGCAGTTCGACGTGGTCGACGTCGAACCAGTCGCCGCCGTCGACACGGAACGTCAACGCCAGCCAGTTGGGCAGGTTCACCAGGCTCTCGTGGTCGGTGTGATGACCGCTGACCACATCGTCGAGCCGGTTGTAAATACCGCCGGCGTAGGTTCCCGGGTAGTGCACTTGACCGGCCTTCGATTCCGGTGCGGCGCCACGAGTGGCGAAATACCCGTTGCCCACGGTGCACAGGGCTTCCCGCAGCTTTTCGCTGGGTGGGTCGTAGCCCTCAAACGTGAACGACCAAGCAGTGTCGGTCATCTCGCGCTCGTAGGCGAGCCAATTCGCACCACGACGCACAAACTCGCGCACTTCGCCTGGATTCTTCAGCGCGAAGCTGGCCGCCGTCGGCCGGTCTCCCTCCTCGTCGTGCTGCACCGCGATTCCGATGCCGTGAAAGCGAATGACGTCGAAGGCGGTTTCGTCGGCCAGGTCGTCTCCGACGTAAATCGGGAGCAGGCGATCCGTAAACGGAATCTGGTCGTGAACCCACTGAAGGACTCTGCCCTTGTGCCAGTCGATGTCTCGCAGTTCGATTATTCTGCGGCCAGTGGTCAGCTGTAGACCGTATCTGCGACTGGCCACGTGCGCCGCCGCAATGACCTCGCCGACCCGCTCGGCAACCACGTTGCGGTAATGCAGCGTAACGGCGAACCGTTTCTGTTCGACGTGCGCTCCCGGCACGCCCTCGAGGACATGTCGCAGGGAGCCTGCCGCATCGTCGAGCACCGCCGCCGCGGCCGTCGCCGCATCGTTCTGGTAATGGCTGCCGTCGGGTCCGAACATCTCCAACCCGTCGGAGCCCACGTAATAGAGCCCCAGCACACCCACCCGGTCTCTGAGGTCCGTCACGTCACGTCCGCTCACCACGGCGACCGGGCACTGCGTCGCCAGGTGCTTGAGAGCTTCGGCCGCGCCGTCGACCAACACGGCCGCGTCGGGATCCGGGACGATCTCCGACAGCGTGCCGTCGAAGTCCAGACACACGAAGGGCGCCCGGCCGGTTACCACCCCGAGAAACTGGCCGTAAGAGTCGAGTGCGTTGGGGCGCTGCGATATTCGTTTGTCACCGGTGCGAACCTCGACCTCGAACAGGCCCTCGACTACGACGTCGGCACCGCACCGCGTCAGTTCGTCGCTCTCGTCGCCGATTCCGATCACGTACGGAAACCCAGCCATGCACGCCGCGTCGGCTGCCGCCCCAGTGGTCACGACGACCACGGACCGCTCGGGCGCCGTCTCGAGTTGCCGTGCGGCCTCGAGCAGAACCGCGGCGTCGGAGGAGGGTGATGTGTTGGCGTGCCCGCCGTCGACAAACACGTCGAACAGCGCGGCCAGTGTGCTGGCTCCGCCGTCCGACGAGCAGACGGCCGTCGCCACGCCGGCGTCCGTCAGCTTGTTGACCAGCGCGGTCGTCGAGTCGTAATCGTCCGTCGCTGCCTTGACATCGACGATCACCGCATCGAAGCGACGAGGATCGATGATCACCGGCAGCTTCATGGTCAATGCTCCTTGTGTGAGGTGAGGCGTAGATCGGTTCGTGCCGGTGCCCCATTGCGTCGATCTTCGCTCACCGGGAGCAGCCCTGGGCAGGGTCCAATGGCCCGCCACAAGCCAACCGTAGTCACGTGGGCCCGGGTCAGCGCGTCGCGCCGGTAAACCATTTCGTCTTGATTCGCCACGAGTGCGCGGCCGCGACCGCGAAGCCGGCGCCGCAGAGGCAGGCAAAGAACCACACCAGGGTGCCGCCCTCCAGTTGTTGCAGCGGTGTCACGTATGCGGTGACGATACGCACGGCGCACGCGGTGATGCCGCTGATCGAGGCGGCCAGATAGACGTTTGCAATGCGTCGTGAGCGCGGGTCCTTTCGCAGGACCAACAACGCCCGCGAACCGTATGCCAGCAGATAGATCAGCGTGCCGCAGAGCAGCAGCCAGTACGTGTTCAGCCAGAAGTCGGTGGGGACTTCGAAGAAATCGGACCGGTAGATCGCCGCGCCGTTGCCCATCGAAAAGGTGGCCAACAGCAGCGGAATGCACAGCGTGGCCGGGCGCTCCACGTACTGCTTGAACGAGGCCTGCATCGCGTTGTCGTCCTGGAGCCGCCCGAGCGCGTTGTAGACGATCGCGGATGCGGCCACGATGTAGCAGTCGTGGCCGATGTAGTCCTCGAGGTTCCACTTGCCGGTGAGCTCGTGCAGCCAATGCCCCAGCGTCGCCGAGGCGAGCGGGGACATGAGCAGCACCGCCGCCCCCTGCAACGCAATGTTGAGAGTTGCCGCGACCTCCCAACGGCATGTCCAGGTGACGCGCCGGATCCACAGACTCCACGCGATGCACGCGACGGTGATCGTGATGAGCGCTGCTATAGCCATGCGGTGTCGCCTTCGAGCTGGGCCTGGTTCAGCAAATGCTGGAGCTGCGACCGCTACAGCGGGGGAGCATCGGCACGCGGTTTCATCTCCGACAACCTCGCCGGCCGGACGCCGGTGAGATTGTCTCGGACTGTGGCGACACGGGGCGGCCCGGACTCGATGTAGCTCGTCACTTCATGATGGCTCATCAATCCGAACCGGATCTGAAGGTCGGGATAGCTCAGGTCGAACCTGTCTGCGACCCTGCGCAGTTCCTCTGCGTTGGGGTAGTCGTACTCCTTTATCCGCCGGTAGTACGTGCTGCTGGAAACGCCGAGCGCGTCATAGATCTCCTTCGCATCGACCTCTCCGTCCAGGAGGTAGCCGAGCAGAGCCTTCAGCTGTCTGCCGTTCTCGTCTGTCCGTGGCACCCGCTTACCTTAGCCGGTCCTGCCGCTGTTGGGCACCCCTGAGCAAACCTGGGACAACCGTCCTTTATTGACACTGGCGTCACAGTATCGGTACATCTCTCCCAATTTTGGGACAGGGGCGTAGCGTGGGCCGCATGTCCGAGATCACTTCTGGCGAATGTTTGCGGGTGGTCGACCACGAGGTGGCCGGCTCGACTCCCTTCGGCGAGATGTCGAAGGTGTCCGCACCACTGACACGCGTGCTGGCAGTAGAGGCCGACGAGGCGCACCGCTACCTTCATGTCACCCTCGAGGAACTACTGATCGCCGCGCTGGGACGAACCGTGGCAAGGGCCATCGGTGACGGCGAGCTTCGTCTCGCCGTCTACGGCCACCAGCTCCCGATCCCGCTGGAGTGCACGAACGCCCGGGACGTCGACGCGACCGGCGCATTGCGCGCCGTGCACCGCGCCCTCACGGCCCAGGACCATCCGGCGTCCGCGGCCCCCGTCGACGTCTTCTTCTCGTATCTCGGTGCCATGGCAGAGCCGTCGCTGGTCGAACTGATGCCTGCCGAGAGCGCGTCCGGCCGTGGGTACGCGCTGGCGCTGCGGGTGTATCGCAGCGACGACGTTCTGCAGATGGACTGGTGGTACGACGGGCGACGGCTCGAGCCGAGCACCGTCGAAGAGTTGACGCAGCAGTTCCCGCTGGCGCTCATCGAGCTGACGTCGGAGGCGGTACCGCCGGTCTACCAAGACGCGCACCTGGCGATGGCTTAGATAGAATCTTCTGCAACGGCACCGATCCGGCCATCACCGGGGAGCCTTCGGAAGAACAGCTCAGTGAGCTCAGTAGAACCGAACGGGTAGGCCCGTCACAGCCCTGAAACAAGCGGCCATGCATCCGCGTGGCAAGCGGGGTGGTACCGCGGCGACAGCGCACCGGCGCGTCGTCGTCCCCGTGCCTAGAACAGAACCGGGCACAGGAGACATGCACCCGTGAGCCAATCCGCCTATCCGCGCACCGGCTTGGGCGCCGACCAACGCGGTGGTTCCCCGGACTTCCCGGCGCTCGAGCAGCAGGTGCTCGACTACTGGGCGGCCGACGACACGTTCCGCGCCAGCATCGCCCGCCGCGACGGCGCGCCCGAATACGTGTTCTACGACGGTCCGCCGTTCGCAAACGGTCTTCCGCACTACGGCCACCTGCTCACCGGCTACGTCAAGGACATCGTGCCGCGCTACCGCACCATGCGCGGTGACAAGGTGGAACGCCGCTTCGGGTGGGACACCCACGGGTTGCCCGCGGAGCTCGAAGTCGAGCGGCAGCTCGGCATCACCGACAAGTCGCAGATCGATGCGATGGGGATCGCGGAGTTCAACGAGGCATGCCGTGAGTCGGTGCTGCGCTACACCGACGAATGGCGCGAGTACGTCACCCGCCAAGCGCGCTGGGTGGACTTCGACAACGACTACAAGACGCTCGATCTCAGCTTCATGGAGTCGGTGATCTGGGCGTTCAAACAGCTCTGGGACAAGGGGTTGGCCTACGAGGGCTACCGCGTCCTGCCGTACTGCTGGCGCGACGAGACGCCGCTGTCCAATCACGAACTGCGCATGGACGACGACGTGTACCAGAGCCGGCAGGACCCGGCGATCACGGTCGGGTTCAAGGTCGATGGAGGCGAGCTGGACGGTGCCTACCTGCTGATCTGGACGACGACGCCGTGGACGCTGCCGTCCAACCAGGCGGTGGCGGTGCACCCGGACGTCGAGTACGTGCTGGTGGCCGCAGGGAATGAGCGCTACCTGCTGGCCAAGGGGCGGCTGGGTGCCTATGCGCGCGAACTCGGGGAAGAACCGGACATCGTGGCGAGCTACCGCGGCACGGATTTGCTTGGCATGCGCTATCTTCCGCCGTTCCCGTACTTCATGGACGCGCCCAACAGCTTCCAGGTGCTCCCGGGCGACTTTGTCACCACCGACGACGGCACCGGGATCGTGCACATGTCGCCCGCCTACGGCGAGGACGACAAGGCCACCGCCGACAAGGCGGGCATCGAGCCGGTGACCCCCGTCGACGCCAAGGGCCGGTTCGACGCAGGAGTCCCCGACTACGCGAATCAGCATGTGTTCGACGCCAATTCGCAGATCATCCGCGACCTCAAGAACGGCACCGGTTCCGCGGCCGCCAACGGCGCAGTGCTGCTTCGTCACGAAACCTACGAGCACGCGTACCCGCACTGCTGGCGGTGCCGCAATCCCCTGATCTACCGTGCGGTGTCGTCGTGGTTCGTCAAGGTCAGCGAGTTCCGCGACCGCATGGTGGAGCTGAACCAGGAGATCACCTGGTACCCCGAGCATGTCAAGGACGGCCAGTTCGGCAAGTGGCTGCAAGGCGCCCGCGACTGGTCGATCTCGCGAAACCGCTACTGGGGCACGCCGATTCCGGTGTGGCATTCCGACGACCCGGCCTATCCGCGCATCGACGTGTACGGCAGCCTCGACGAGCTGGAACGCGACTTCGGGGTCCGTCCGGAGAACCTGCACCGGCCCTACGTCGACGAGTTGACGCGGCCCAATCCCGACGATCCCACCGGGCGTTCGGTGATGCGCCGCATCCCCGATGTGTTCGACGTCTGGTTCGACTCCGGCTCGATGCCGTATGCGCAGGTGCACTACCCGTTCGAGAACGTCGACTGGTTCGAAACGCATTTCCCCGGCGATTTCATCGTCGAGTACATCGGTCAGACC
>JBAPQQ010000310.1:0-5081 GCA_049280695.1 Mycobacterium sp. | reverse complement strand
ATCACGACCGGTTCGCCCACCAACACCGCGCCCAACGCGTCGGCATACCAGGCGATCGCGGAGCGTGCGCCGGCCACGGCGAGGTAGGGCAGGGCCGCCGAGCGGGGCGGTGCGGATTCGCGGTCGGTCAGGCCGGCGATCGCCTCTGCGGTGCCGCTCATCTCGACTCCTTCCGGTAGGGACATGGCGGATTCGAGCCGGGCCCGCAGCCGCGCCGCGAACTCGGGGTCGGGCGGTGCCGGAAGGTCGCCGGCGCGCAGCACGTCGAGCGGGTCGTGGGTCATCTGGCACCTCCTTCCCCGTGGTGGTCGCGGAACGCTCGTCGGGCCCGCACCAGCAGCGCCTCGGTGGCGTGCACGGTGCGGCCGATGAGCTGCGCACACTCGGGCACCGAGCAGTCGTCCATGTAGCGCAGCGTCAGCACCGCGCGGTGTGGCTCCGAGAGCCGCCGCAGAGTGCTCTCCGCCACGATGCGGTCCAGTTCGGCGTCCCATTCGTCGGTGGGGCCCGCGGGTTCGGGAACCTCGGCGACGGGAACGGTACGGCTGTGTGCGCGCCGAAAGTGGTCTGCCAGTTTGTGTCTGGCGACTCCGATGAGCCACGGCACCGAGATGTCGGGCTGGTCGTCCTTGCGGGCACTGTCCATCGCCGCAAGGAAGGTCTCCGACGTCAGGTCCTCGGCGGTGCCGCGGTCAGGGCACCGGCGCACGAAGTATCCGTACACCGCGGGCAGCGCCTCGTCGTACAGCGCGAGCAGAGCCCGGGGAGCGTCGGGCGGACGGGGTTCGGCGCTCACACCATTATCGTCGCGGTGGGAGGCCGAACTCCGACGCATCGACGCCAACTTTCTTGGCCGCGAGTGCGCGTCGAATGCCAGAGCACGGTCGCGCAGTTAGGAAAGCTCGCGGCCGGGGCGGACGACGTCGAACGCGTGGGCGAGGGCCTGGGTCAACGACACCGACTCGTCGGCCAGCCAGAGCTCGTAGGCGGACAGCGAGACGGCCAGCAGGGCCCACGCGACCGTCTGCGGCACCAGGTCGGCGGGCTTCGCGCCGCATCGGGCGGCGACGAACTCCGCGATGACTTCGCGCCAGCCGGCATACATCGTCATGGAGTACGCCTGAAGCTCCGTCGTCCGCAGGATCACCTGCATCCGCAGCCGATGCCGCGGTAGTTCCGCCTCGTCAAAAGTGTTGAACGCCAACAACGCATCTCGCAGTGCCTGCTCCACCGGCACCGTGGCGCCGACGGCCGCGAGCAGCCGGCGCAGATGCTGCAGGTGAGCATCGAAGTCCCCCCAGGGGATGGCGTTCTTCGACGGGTAGTAGCGGAACAGAGTGCGGCGGGCGATTCCGGCTGCCTCCGCGACGTCTTCGACACTGACCTCGTCGAAGCCTTGCCCAGCGAACAGCGCAATCGCCACGTCGGTGATCTGGTGGCGCGAGGTCGACCGGCGCCGGCCCACCCGAGGTTGCACCACATCCCGCCCTTCCGTTTCGGCACTCGATGCCATATTCTGTCGAGTCAACCGCAGTCTGTCGAGACCCGATCAGCAGAAAGGCCGCCCGATGGAACCCAATAGCCAGGTGGACACCGAGCAGGAACTCGTCACCGAGACCCTCGTCGAAGAGGTGTCGATCGACGGCATGTGCGGCGTCTACTGACGTGTCCTTCGACGCGGCCAGCGCGTGGCGGCTGCACCCTCAAGTGGCGGTGCGGCAGGAGCCGTTCGGCGCGCTGCTCTACCACTTCGGCACCCGCAAGCTGTCGTTCTTGAAGGACCGCACCATCCTTGCGATCGTTCGATCACTGGACGAGCATCCTGACGCCCGCGCCGCCTGCCGGGCCGCCGGGGTGGACGTCGGCGCCGAACGGCCATATCTCCGGGCGCTGGAGGTTCTCGCCGAGTCCAAGATGCTGGTGCGGCCATGACCGTGCCGCGGCTGGTGGAGCAGTTCGAGCGGGGTCTCGACGCGCCGATCTGCCTGACGTGGGAGCTGACGTACGCCTGCAACCTCGCCTGCGTGCATTGCCTGTCCTCGTCGGGCCGGCGTGACCCACGCGAGTTGACGACGCGCCAGTGCATGGACGTGATCGACGAGCTCGAGCGGATGCAGGTTTTCTACGTCAACATCGGCGGCGGCGAACCGACTGTGCGCCCGGACTTTTGGGAACTCGTGGACTACGCGACGACGCACCGCGTCGGCGTGAAGTTCTCCACGAACGGCGTGCGCATCACTCCCGCCAGAGCAAAGCAGCTCGCCGCCAGCGACTACGTGGACGTGCAGATCTCCCTGGACGGCGCCACCGCCGCCGTCAACGACGCCGTGCGCGGTCCCGGGTCCTACGACATGGCGCTGCGCGCGCTGGAGCGACTCGCCGTCGCGGGGTTTCAGGACGCCAAGATCTCGGTGGTGGTCACGCGCCACAACGTCGACCAGCTTGACGAATTCGCCGCGCTGGCAACACGTTACGGTGCCACGCTGCGGATCACCCGGCTGCGGCCGTCCGGCCGTGGCGCCGACGTGTGGGACCAGCTTCACCCCACCGCCGAACAGCAGGTCCAGCTCTACAACTGGCTCGTCGAACACGGTGACCGCGTGCTCACCGGCGACTCGTTCTTCCACCTGTCGCCGCTGGGCCAGCCCGGCGCGCTGGCCGGCCTCAACCTCTGCGGCGCCGGACGGGTGGTGTGTCTGATCGACCCCGTCGGGGACGTGTACGCCTGCCCGTTCGCGATCCACGACCGGTTTCTGGCCGGAAACGTGCTGAGTGACAACGGGTTCAGCCACGTCTGGAAGAACGCCCCGCTGTTTCGTGAACTTCGTGAACCGCAGTCGGCCGGTCCCTGCAGCAGCTGCGGGCACTACGACAGCTGCCGCGGCGGCTGCATGGCCGCGAAGTTCTTCACCGGCCTGCCATTGGAGGGTCCCGACCCCGAATGCGTCCAGGGCTTCGGGGCGCCTGCCCTCGCGCGGGATCGGCAAGTGCCCCGGTCGAGCGTCGACCACTCCCGCCGCGGCCCGGTGGCGTTGAAGTTGACGACGCGCCCCCCCGCGCGGCTCTGCAACGAAAGCCCGGTGTAGTCATGGCGCAGTGGTTCGAGACGGTGGCGTTCGCCCAGCAGAAGGCCAAGAAGCGGCTTCCCAAGCCGGTGTACCAGGCGCTGGTGGCAGCCAGCGAGAAGGGCGTGACGGTCGCCGACAATGTCGAGGCTTTCAGCGAACTGGGCTTCGCGCCCCACGTGATCGGCACCACCGACAAGCGTGACATGTCGACAACCGTTATGGGGCAGGAGATTTCGCTGCCCGTGCTGATTTCCCCGACCGGCGTGCAGGCGGTGCACCCGGACGGGGAGGTCGCCGTCGCGCGCGCGGCCGCCGCTCGCGGCACCGCGATGGGGCTGTCGTCGTTCGCCAGCAAGCCGATCGAAGAGGTGGTCGCGGCCAATCCCAAGGTGTTCTTCCAGATCTACTGGCTCGGCGACCGCGAGGCCATCGCGCGGCGTGTGCAGCGGGCCCGTGAGGCCGGGGCCGTCGGGCTGATCCTGACCACCGACTGGAGCTTCTCCCACGGGCGTGACTGGGGCAGCCCGAAGATTCCCGAGGCGATGGACCTCCGGACCACGGTACGGATGCTGCCGACCGGCCTCACCAAGCCGGTGTGGCTGTGGGAGTGGGCCAAGACCCTCGGTCCGCCCGACCTGCGTGTGCCCAACCAGGCGCCGCGCGGCGAACCCGGCCCGCCGTTCTTCGCGGCCTACGGCGAGTGGATGGGTACCCCGCCACCGACGTGGGAAGACGTCGGGTGGCTGCGAGAGCTTTGGGGAGGCCAGTTCATGCTCAAGGGCGTGATGCGCGTCGACGACGCGAAACGCGCCGTAGACGTTGGGGTTTCGGCGATCTCGGTGTCCAATCACGGCGGCAACAACCTGGACGGCACGCCGGCGTCCATCCGGGCGCTGCCCGCAATCGTCGACGCCGTCGGCGACGAGATCGAGGTGCTTCTCGACGGCGGCGTCCGCCGGGGCAGCGACGTGGTCAAGGCGGTCGCACTGGGTGCCCGGGCCGTGATGATCGGCCGGGCCTACCTCTGGGGCCTCGCCGCGGGGGGACAGGCCGGCGTCGAGAACATCCTCGACATCCTGGGCAGCGGGATCGACTCCGCCCTGCGCGGGATCAGCAAGGCGTCGATCCATGACCTGCGGCCCGACGACGTCGTCGTCCCGCCCGGCTTCGCGCGTGCGCTGGGAGCGCCACCCGACGGAAGCTGACCGCCTGATACCGGCGGTGCTGGCGGTACTGGCGGTACTGGCGTGAATGGTGAGAGTGGCTACCCGCCGAAATTCCACCGCAGATTTACTCATCCCCAACATTCGGCGTATCCCAGATGAATTCGGCCTACGATCGCCACGTGGTCTTCCCGACGAAGTTGGGGAAGTCGACGTCGAAGCAGATCGACGGTGCGTCGCCGACGGTGGTGGTTCCAGTGGGCTCCACCGAACAGCATGGGCCGCATCTGCCCCTGGACACCGACACCCGCATCGCCACCGCAGTCGCGCATGCCGTCGTCGCCGCTCAGCCGGAACCGGCCGTCCTTGCCCCGGCCATCGCCTACGGGGCCAGCGGAGAGCACCAGGCTTTCGCTGGGACCGTGTCGATCGGAACCGCCGCATTAAAGACGCTGCTGGTGGAGTTCGGCCGCTCGGCGTGCGAATGGACGAGGCGGGTCGTGTTCGTCAACGGGCACGGCGGAAACCTCGATGCGCTGGTGGCCGCGGTGCGGTGCCTGCGCCTCGAGGGCCGCGACGCGGCGTGGTGCCCGTGCTCGGCGCCAGGCGGGGACTCGCATGCGGGACACACGGAAACGTCAATACTGCTGCACCTTTCGCCCGAAACCGTCCGCATCGACCAGGCCCGTGCGGGTAACGTGTCTCCGCTAGCGGAATTGATGTCGACGATGCGCCATGGCGGGGTGGCGGCAGTGAGCGAGGTCGGAGTGCTGGGGGACCCCACCACCGCGACGGCGGCGGCCGGAGCGCGCCTGTTCACCGGCATGGTCGACGACTGCGTGGGCCGAGT
>JBAPQQ010000309.1:0-1777 GCA_049280695.1 Mycobacterium sp. | reverse complement strand
GGCGCAGCCAGTGACATCATCTTCTCGGCGTTGCGGTAAGCCGACAGGGCGGTCGACGGAATACCAAGAGCACCAGGCGAATTGACGACGACGGCTGGTGGCGGTGCGGACAGCGAGCCCCCGGCGACGTGGAAGCTCGACGGCGGCCTGCTGACCTCGATCACGGACGGCCCGGAGATGTCGCCGGGGTTGGGTGACACCGCGGCGAGGGGCTTGACGTGGGCGTCCTGGGTGGGCGGGTGGACCACTGGTGCCGGCCGGGGCGCGCCCGCCACCGCGCCGGCGAACACCACCGGAGCGACCACGAAGACCAGGGCCATCGCGGGCGTGCGAGCGACCCGGGCTACCCGTTGACGCGCCCACTCAAGGGCGCCACGGGCCCCCGAGTCTCCCCCTTCGTCCACTCACACCGTCCTCACGTCGTCGGAGGCGTGCGCCGCCAGGCGCGCCAGCCCTGTGAACTGAATCACCATACCTATTCGCAAACCGATTGGATGCACATTGGTCACAGTGAAACAGTCCGTGAAAACTTTTGCGGCAGGCACGCGAGGCTTAGGTGACGCGTTTGCTTCGCCGCTCGGCAACGTCGGCTGTAGTTGGCGCGTCGGGTGGCGGCGACGGCGGCAGGACTTGTTCGATGAGCTCTCTCAGTTCGTCGAGTTCTCTGCGTAAGTAGTCGCGGGTGGCCACCTCGCCCACGGCGAGCCGCAGTGCCGCCAGCTCCCGGGCCAGGTACTCGGTGTCGGCTTTGGTCTGGGCAGCTCGTCGCCGGTCCTCGTCGAGGCTCACCCGGTCGCGGTTCTCCTGCCGGTTCTGCGCCAGCAGAATCAGCGGGGCCGCGTAGGCGGCCTGCGTCGAAAACGCGAGGTTGAGCAGGATAAACGGGTACGGGTCCCAGCGCAGCGTCACCGCGAAGAGGTTCAGCAGGATCCAGACGATGACCATGGCGGTCTGCCACAGCAGGTATCGGCCCGTGCCCAAGAACCGCGCGATCGACTCGCTGAACTGCCCGACCGCCTCGGGGTCGACGTTGAACGACAGCCGGTGACGTGACGTGCGAGGCGTGTCCAGCCGCTGACGCGACGACAGCTCGCTCATGTCACCCTCTCCGCACTGGACGAAACCTCAGATTCCTCGAAGCGCAGGCGCCAGTCGTCGGGCAACAGATGGTCGAGGACGTCGTCGACGGTCACCGCGCCGAGGAGGTGGCTTTGTTCGTCGACCACCGGGCCGCAGACCAGATTGTAGGCAGCGAAGTACCGGGTCACCGCGGCCAGCGACGATTCCGGCGTCAGGCTGGGCAGGTCGGTGTCCACCATTCCGCTCACCAGCGCGGCGGGCGGCTCGCGCAGCAGCCGCTGTAGATGGACGCAGCCGAGGTAGCGGCCGGTCGGGGTGGCCGTCGGCGGTCGGACCACGAACACCAGCGACGCCACTGCCGGGGTCAGGTCCGGGTCGCGCACGCGCGCCAGCGCCTCGGCGACCGTCGTGTCCGGTGCCAGCACCACCGGCTCCGACGTCATCAACCCGCCCGCGGTGTCCGGAGAGTGGCTCAGCAGCCGCCGCACCGGCTCGGAATCCTCGGGGTCCATTTGGCGCAGCAGCATCTCGCGGTCCACTGGGTTGATCACCTGCAGCAGGTCGGTGGCGTCGTCGGGTTCCATCGCCTCCAGGACGTCGGCGGCGCGCTCGGTGTCCAGCTGCATCAGCAGCGCCCTCTGCTCGTCCTCGGGCAGCTCCTGTAGCACGTCGGCCAGGCGTTCGTCGTCGAGCGCGT
>JBAPQQ010000308.1:0-3513 GCA_049280695.1 Mycobacterium sp. | reverse complement strand
TGGCAAAAACACGCCACACCCCAACACGGGAACGCTGAAGCATGACAAAAAACAAAAACAACAAACAAAAACCACCAAACACACTATTGAGTTCTCAAACAACACACCCGTTCGACAGGCAACCCTGCCACTGTACTCCGCAGCGTGGGCCCGGTCAAACCATCGGGACGGTAGGCACAAGGGTCTGCCGGTGACCTGCCGAACCCGATTCTACGCGCGGCTCAGCACCGCCACTGGGCGCCCTCGTGGGCGCACCGAAGTACTCAACCGCTCGTGCTCGTCGGCTATTCCCGGCGCTACGGGCTGCCCACCCGTTCGATCTCGGCGCCCAGGCTCTTCAGATTCTCCACGAACAGCGGATAGCCCCGGTCGATGTGGAAAACATCGTGTACCTCGGTGTCGCCGTCGGCCACCAGTCCGGCGAGCACGAGGCCGGCACCGGCCCGGATGTCCGACGACCACACCGGCGCACTGGACAGCTGAGGAATACCCCGGACGACGGCGTGGTGACCGTCGGTGCGGGCGTCGGCGCCGAGCCGGATCATCTCTTCCACGAAGCGGAACCGTGCCTCGAACACGTTCTCGGTGATCATCGACGTGCCGTCGGCAATCGCGGCCAGGCCGATCGCCATCGGCTGGAGATCCGTCGGATAGCCCGGGAACGGCAAGGTCGCGACGTTGACCGCTTTCGGCCGTTCGTACTGCACGACGCGGAATCCGTTGTCGTGCTGGGTCACTGTCGCTCCAGCGGCGTGCAGCTTGTGCAACACCAGCTGCAGGTGTGCCGGATCGACGCCGGCAACCGAGATGTCGCCGCGCGTCATCGCCGCTGCGATTCCCCACGTCGCCGCGACGATTCGGTCACCAATCACGCGGTGCTCGGTCGGATGGAGGCGGTCGACGCCGGTGATCGTCAACGTCGATGTGCCCGAGCCGTCGATCTCGGCGCCCATCTGGCTGAGCATCGTGCACAAGTCCACGACATCCGGTTCGCGGGCCGCGTTGTGAATGGTCGTGACACCTTCCGCCAGCACCGCGGCCATCAGAATGTTCTCTGTCGCGCCGACAGACGGGAATTCGAGTTGAATCTCCGCTCCGCGCAGGTGATCTGCCGAGGCGACGACGCACCCGTGCTCGATGTTGCAGTTGGCGCCGAGTTGCCGCAGACCGGCCTGGTGCATGTCCAGCGGCCGCGACCCGATGGCGTCACCGCCCGGTAGCGCGACACGGGCCCGCCTGCACCGGCCAACGAGCGGGCCGAGCACGCACACCGAAGCCCGGAACTGGCGGACCGCCGCGAAGTCGGCGTCGTACTTGGGTTCGTCCGGCGATGTGACCCTGACAACTGACCCGTCCAACTCCACCGTGGCGCCCAAGCCGCGCAGCACCTCGGCCATCAGCGGAACGTCGAGGATGTCGGGGCAGTTGGTGATCGTGCTGGTGCCTTCGGCGAGCAACGCAGCAGCCATAAGCTTGAGCACGCTGTTCTTGGCGCCGGTGACGGCCACTTCACCCGATAACCGGTTGCCGCCGGTCACCACAAAGCGCTCGCTCACGCGGGTTAGTGTAGACAGCGAAGGAATAAGTGTCAGTCTGCTAGGTACGGTTTGACCATGGCAGTTCACCTCACACGCATATACACGCGGACCGGCGACGACGGCACCACCGGGTTGAGTGACTTCTCCCGGGTGAGCAAGAACGACCTGCGACTCATCGCATATGCGGACTGCGACGAGGCGAACGCCGCGATGGGAGCGGCCGTCGCGCTCGGAGCGCCCGGCGAAGACCTGGCGCAGGTGCTCCGCCAGATACAAAACGACCTTTTCGACGCTGGAGCCGACCTTTCCACGCCGCTGGTCGACAACCCCAAGTACCCGCCACTTCGCATCACACAGGCCTACATCGATCGCCTCGAAGGCTGGTGTGACCGATTCAACGAGCCGCTGCCGGCACTGAATTCGTTTGTCCTTCCGGGTGGTTCGGCGCTCTCGGCACTGCTGCATGTCGCCCGCACCGTGACAAGGCGGGCTGAACGGTCGGCCTGGGCCGCGGTGGATGCGCATGCGGGCGACGTGAGCCCGTTGCCCGCCAAGTACCTCAACCGGTTGTCGGACCTGCTGTTCATCTTGTCGCGCGTGGCCAACCCAGATGGAGACGTGCTGTGGCAGCCCGGAGGGCAAGCGCCGCAATAGGTTTACGTCGAGCGCCGCTGAGCCCGGGGGGACGGCCTTGATTCGAGCCAGGAGAGGAACGCCGTCAGCGCTCCCCGATCGAGCGCAATCTCGTAGCCGCGCCCGGCGTCGCGCAACTCGAGGATCGCCGTTTCGGCTGTCATGATGTCGAATTCGTCGTCACGCGGCGCGCGGCGGGACACGATGTCGAGTCCACGCCGGCTGAGCCTGCGATCGGGCCACAAGCGGAGGCTGGATAACCGGTAGAAGCCGGCTTCGCCGCCCCGATAACGGATCACGCCATGCCGCCAACCGTGGCCGCCCACCGCGGGGATGTCGCGGAGAATGGCGGCCGTCCCGCCTTGCCGAAGCTTCCACAGCCGATAGCTCAGCGCGAGCACAGCCAGCAGGAGGACGGCGACGAGCGCGACCATGATCGCCATCGATGCGCTCACCGGCGGCGGCTCCTACGCTATTTCGCCCAGCGCGCGCAGCCTCGCCCGACCCCTCGCGGCGGTGGTGGGGTCGTCGGACTCGGCGTCGGTTCTGGCTTGGTCCGCGTTGATTTCCCGCTCGAACTCGGCCGACTCAGCCAAGATGATGACGCCGTGCTCGGTCACGGACATGAAGCCGCCGTCGACGGCGATCCGTAGATCGTCCTCGCCCTCTCGTTCAACGCGCACCACCGCGTCGTCGACGAGTTGAGCCACCAGCGGGATGTGGCGCGGCAGGATGCCGATCTCACCAGACGTGGTGCGGGTGAAGACGAAAGTTCCCTTACCCGACCAGATCTCGCGTTCGACTGCGACGATGTCGACGTCCATGTCGGCCATGTCAGCGCCTACTCATTCTTGTCGTCACCGTCGCCCTCGTCGCCGGAGTCCTCGTCCTTGCTCGTCTGCTCTTCGCGCGAGCCCTCATCGCCGTCCGATGACGTCGGCGCACCGTCGTCCTTCGACTCGTCGAGTTTCACGCCGAGGCTCTCGGCCTTCCTCTCCAGATCCTCCAGCCCGCCGATCAGGAAGAAGGCCTGCTCGGGCAGGTGGTCGAACTCGCCTTTGGCGAGTCGGTCGAACGCGTCGATGGTCTCCTTCAACGGCACTGTCGATCCCGGCTGCCCGGTGAACTGCTCGGCGGCCATCATGTTCTGCGACAGGAACCGCTCGATCCGACGGGCACGGTTGACCAGCTGCTTGTCCTCCTCGGATAGCTCGTCGATACCCAGAATCGCGATGATGTCCTGAAGGTCCTTGTACCGCTGCAGAATCCGAATGACCTCCTGGGCCACCGCATAGTGTTCGTCGCCGCCGATCGCCGGGTCGAGGTTCGTCGAGCTCGGCGC
>JBAPQQ010000307.1:0-3269 GCA_049280695.1 Mycobacterium sp. | reverse complement strand
AGAGCATCGGGGCGTTGTCCTTCTCGCCCTCGCCGATCACCACGACGCCGCGCATCTGGATCGAGTTGATCAGTTTGCGCATCGCGTCGACGGCGGCGCCGTCGCCGCCCTCCTTGTCGCCCCGGCCGACCCACCGGCCGGCGGCCATCGCCGCGGCCTCGGTGACCCGGACGAGCTCCAAGGCGAGGTTTCGGTCGGGTGCTTCTCGCCGGCGGGATTCCGTCATGCCGCGATTGTCCCATTAGGCGGTCGCTAATTGGCAGCTGGGATACTGGCGGCGTGAGCAGCGAGCCAGGGCCCGTCCCGAAGCACCCGAAGCCGCGGTTGCTGCAGGACGGCCGTGACATGTTCTGGTCGCTGGCGCCGCTGGTGCTGGCCTGCGTCGTGCTAGCGGGCCTGGTCGGGACGTGTTCGCTCCAGCTGAGCGGGCCCAAGAGTGGACCGCCGCCCGAGATCGACGCGGCTGCCCAGTTGCGAGCGGACGCCACGGATCTGGGATTTCCGGTCCGGCTGCCGCAGTTGCCCGACGGCTGGAATGCGAACTCCGCCGGACGCGGCAGCGTCGAGGCGGCCAAGACCTCTACGGTCGGGTACCTGGCGCCCAGCGGCATGTACCTGTCCCTGACGCAGAGCAATGCCGACGAGGACAAGCTGGTCGCGTCTTTCGACGGCGACCTTTACCCGACCGGCACCCAAGACGTCGCCGGCGTTTCCTGGGTGGTTTACCAGGGCGGCGAAGGAACCCGGCCGGTGTGGACGACGCGCCTGCCCGGGCCGACCGGGCCCGCGCAAATCGCACTCACCGGTGCCGGGAGTCCCGACGAGTTCCGTACGCTGGCGGCGGCCACGCAGTCGCAGCCGCCGCTCCCCTCGCGATAGGAGACACATGACCGCACCGGAAGCCGACCTCACCGGCTGGACCGCGTCGCCGTTCACCGCCGAGGGCATCACGCACGACGTGTACCGCAAGGGCGAGGGTCCCGGCGTGGTGCTGATCCCCGAGATACCCGGGCTCACCCCGCAGGTTCTTGGATTGGGGAATCACTTGGTGGACAACGGGTTTACCGTCGCATCGCCGTCGCTGTTCGGCGAGCCCGGTCGGCCGCTGAGCGTGGCCTACGCGATGCCGACTATGGCGCGGGCGTGCGTGGCGCGCGAGTTCATGGCGTTCGCGACCAACGCCGAGCGGCCGGTGGCGCGGTACCTGCGGGCGCTGGCCCGCGACCTCAACTCGCGCACCCCGGGCAAGGGCGTCGGCGTCATCGGCCAGTGCTTCACCGGCGGGTTCGCGCTCGCGGCGGCCGTC
Organism: Mycobacterium sp.; assembly: GCA_049280695.1. GTDB lineage: Bacteria > Actinomycetota > Actinomycetes > Mycobacteriales > Mycobacteriaceae > Mycobacterium. The sequence goes on along the minus strand of JBAPQQ010000307.1, from coordinate 1,963 downwards.
GACGACAGCGTGCTTGCGCCGGTGATGAGCCAGCCGTCGGTGCCGTTCCCGCTGACCCCGGCGCAGCGCCGGGACCCGGGGCTGTCCGAGAAGGAATTGGACCGCGTGGTGCAGCGGGCCACCGACGAGGGACTGTGCGCGATGGGTCTGCGCTTCACGGGTGACCGCGCCGTGCCGGCCGAGCGGTTCGCGACGCTGAAGCAGCGCCTGGGCGACGCGTTCGAGGTGATCGAGATCGACTCGTCGCCCGGCAACGAGCATGGCTTTCCCCGGATGGCGCATTCGGTGCTCACCGACCAGGTCCGGGAGCGTGACGGCCACCCGGCCTTCGAGGCGCGCAAACGGGTCGTCGAGTTCCTTACGGAGCGGCTGGTCTGACTTCTTGCCGGCCGAACGTGAGCTTATGCACCAGATTCCGGCGGCTTTTCAGCCACAAGTTCACGTTCGGTGGCCCGCTTACGGGTGAAACGGCGGAACCGCCGCTTCGGCTCGGGGGTTTCCTCCTCGGGTAGGTCCAGCGGAACGTCCTCGAAGACCGCCAGGTAGACGCTGAGCGTCGTCACGATCACGATCATCAGCACCGGGCCGATCACGATGCCCCAGAAGCCGAACATCGCGATGCCCGAGAACACCGCTAACAACATGAGTGCGGGGTTGAGACGCGCTTCGCGCGGCACCAGGATCGGCCGCAAGAAGTTGTCGATGTTCGTCACGGCGATGAGGTGCCAGAGGACGACGAACGCACCGCCGGCGATGTTGCCGAACAGCGCCATGCCGACGCCGAACGGGATCGTCACGATGCCGCTGCCGAGAGGAATGATCGACAGCGCGGTCAACAGGATCGCGAAAATGAAGAAACCGTCGTGGAATCCGGCGATGTAGATCGACGCCGCACCTGTGACGCCTTGCACCGACGCGATCACGAACTGGCCGGTGACTGTTCCGCGCACCATCGCGCCCATCTTCGCCAAGTAAAGGTCGGTGACGTCCTCGCCGAGAGGATTGAGCTGGCGGATCAGCGTGATCACCTTGTCCCGGTTCACCAGCAGCGCGACGAACACGTACACAAAGATGATCGCCGACGTGATCGCACCGATGGCACTGCCGGCCGCGGTCTTCAAGAACCCCAGCCCCCATTGGCCGGCGTGCTGGGCGAACGTTGTCATCCACCCCCGCAACGAGTCCTGGGTGACCGTGATGTCGAGAAGGGGCACCCGCGCGAGCACCTCGTTGACGCCCCGCAGCAGGCGGTCGCCGAGTGAGGTCAGGTCCGTGTTGCCCAACCACTGGGCGACGCTTTCGACCATGTTCGTGATCTGCACGACGGCCAGCAGCACGAACAACGCGGCAGGGATCGCCACCGCCAGCAGGGCTGCCAGCACCGTGAGTGTTGCCGACAGACCGGTGCCGAAGCGCTTGTTGAGCCGGATGAACAGCGGCGTGAACAGGTGCGCGCCGACCGCGGCGATCACCACGAGAATGAAGTAGCCGCGCAGGAAGTACGCGCCGAAGGCGATCGCGATCACGGTGAAGACGGCCAGTGCCCGCTTCTGTGTGCCCGTGAATTCGCCGATCATTGGCTAACTGTGTCATTTCGCGCGGCAATCGCGGGTTGGACGCGCCGCCATGTCTACCTCAATATGCGCCGTGAGCAGGCCGGACAGCCTATCCTGAGCGGGTCGAGCGATCCCGGGGGCTCGGATCGGCGGAGGGTTGATGACAGTAGTTACCGCGTGCACGGCGTGCGGCACGGAGCGGTTGGAGAATGCCCGTTTCTGTCATGCGTGCGGCGCGCCCGTTTCGGCGCAGACACCGGCCGAGTACAAACAGGTGACCGTCCTGTTCGCCGACGTCGTGCACTCGATGGACATCGCCGCGGCGGTGGGTCCGGAGCGGCTGCGCGAGATCATGGGTGATCTCGTCAAGCGTTCGGCAGTGGTGGTGAAGCGTTACGGCGGGACCG
>JBAPQQ010000306.1:0-8793 GCA_049280695.1 Mycobacterium sp. | reverse complement strand
AATCGGCACGCTGGAGGAGGGAATCCGCTCGCGGGCCGCCTCGAGGGTCGGGCGGCTGCTGGCCACCGGCGGCGGTGACTGGATCGGCGACGTCGCCGACCTACTGCCGATGACCGTGATCGGCGACATCATCGGCATGCCGGAGCAGGACCGTCCGCGCATCTTCGAGGCCTTCGACCGGATCCTGAAGGCAAAGTCGCCCGAGGCGCGGCTGTCCGAACAGGAGGAACTGGATCTCTACGCCACGATCTTCTCGTATGCCCTCGAGTTGACGGCCGAGAAACGGCGCAACCCCGCCGACGACATCTGGAGCACGCTGACGTCGGCCGTGATCACCGGCGACGACGGCGAGGAATTGTCACTGCCGGCCGACGAGCTGGAGATCTTCTTCTTCGTGCTGGCCTTCGCCGGCAGCGACACCACGAAGAATGCACTGGCCGCCGGGCTGCGGGCCTTCGTCGCCAACCCGGAGCAGATCGCGCGCTACCGCGACGACGAGGCGGTGCGAGCGGCGGCGGTGGAAGAGGTGCTGCGGTGGGCGACGCCGGTCACCTACTGGACCCGCACCGCGAAGGTCGACCTCGAGATCGACGGGCAGGCGATCCCCAAGGGCGACCGGGTGGTGTCGATGCTGCGCTCGGCCAACCGTGACGAGGAGGTCTTCGCCGATCCGTTCACCTTCGACATCGGCCGAGACCCGAACCCGCACGTCGCGTTCGGCGGCGGCGGGCCGCATCATTGCCTCGGCGCGATGCTCGCGCGCGCCGAGATCCGCGCGGTGTTCGACGAACTGCTGCCTGCGGCCGGCGAAATCAGCGTGGGCTCACCGAAGGTCAGCTACCCCAGCCTCGTCACCAACATGTGCATCTTCGACGAGATGGGGATCTCGCTGACGCGACGCTGAACCGCCTATCGCATGCGTGACGAGGAAGCCCTGCACCGCCGCGCGGGCACATTCGCGGTAGTCGAATTCGGCCAGCATCGACAGCTTGCCCAGCAGAATCGGGCCGAGCAGCAGCGCGATGGCCTGTTCCCGGTCCACCTCGCCCAGCTCGGCTTTGGCTTGCGGGCTGTCGAAGATCGCGTCGAAGGGCGCCGAGTACTGCTGGGCGATCCGCTCGCGCAGCGTGCGTATCTCGATGCTGTCCCGTGCGCCGCGAGCACGTTGACTCGGCAGCTGGTCGATGCTGCCGCCCAACGCCAGCCAGGCGATGGCAGACAGCGCAGCAGGGGCTTCGGCCATCGACTCGGCCCACGACTGCACCAGGGTTGTCAGTCGTTCGGACAGCGAGCCCTGCTCGGGAGGCGCCGGAGCCGGGGGTATCAGCGAGTAGAAGGCCGCGGCCAGCAGGTCGTTCCCGCTCGGGAAGTGGCGGTACAGCGTCGCCCTGGCCACGTTCGCGGCGCGGGTGACGGCGTCGACGGTCACGGCGCTGGGGCCGCCCGAGCTCAGCAATGACGTCGCCGCGTCGAGCAGCCGCGCACGCGACAGCGCCGGCCGGGGATCAGCCCGTCGCCCATCTGTCACAGCGTTCCAGGGTACCTACAACCCCTTCGGGCGGGTGCCGATCACCGCGGTCGCAGCGAGGCGCTGCAAGTCGTCGTCGGTGAGCCCGCACATCGCGGTGAGCACTTCCCTGTTGTGCTGGCCCAGGGTGGGGGCCGGGCTCGACAGCCAGCGCTGCATACCGGCGAGCCGCGCGAACGGCGGACACGGATACCAGCCGGGTCCGGTGCGCGGATGGTCGAGACGCTCGAAGAAACCGCGGTGGCGAAGCTGCGGGTTGTCCGTCACCGCCGACGGGGACACCACCACGGCGGCCGGCACACCCACGGCGGCCAGGCGCTCGACGACGTCGTCTGCGTTCTGGGTGGCGAACCATTCCGGTAATCCGCGATCGACGCCGCCCGTCAGCTGCATCAGCGACTCCCACTCGGCCTCGGTGCGCACCGTGACCGCGACCCAGTCGTCGTCGCCGGCGCAGCGGTACACGTCCTGCGTCACGTCAGGGCCACCCCGGTTGCCGCGGCGCTGCTGCGTCAGGCCGAAGACCTCGAACTCGATCGGCTGCGCGGCGGTCACGTTGAGCACCGTCTCGATCATCGGCATCTCGACCAGTTGGCCCCGGCCGGTGTCGTCGACGAACTCCAGTGCGGCCAGCAGCGCGAACGCGGCGTGCACACCGGCCAGCGGATCGCACGCGCCCCGCGGGGCGACGGGCGGATCGTCGGGCATCCCGGTCACCCAGGCCAGGCCGGCGATCTGTTCCATCGTCGGGGCGAAGCCGACGCGGTCACGCCACGGGCCGTCCAGCCCGAACGCCGGCATCCGTACCACGACCAGGCGGGGATTCAGGTTCAGCAGCGTGTCGGCGCCCAACCCGAACTGGTCCATCACCCGCGGTGAAAAATTCTCGATCACCGCATCAGCCTGTGCCACCAGGTTTTTGAACATTTCGACGCCGGCCGCGGACTGCAGGTCCAGGGTCACCGACCGCTTGTTGGTGTTCACGCCCTGGAACAGCCAGCCGTACTCCCACCAGTCGTCGACGTCGCTGCGCATGCCGCCCGAGTACCGGATGCCGTCGGGCCGCTGAACAGACTCGACCTTGACCACGTCGGCGCCGAACGCCGCGAGCGAATGGGTCGCCGACGGCCCGGCCCAGAACGCGGTCAGATCCACGATCCGAATCCCATCGAGGGGCAGACACCGAGCCGTGGGCGGAGCTGATTGCCTTGGCGGCCAGTCGATTCCGTGATCGTCCTGACCGGTCGACGGGGTTTCACCGACCGCACCGGGGTGTGCCGCCGACATCAGCCAGGGCGTGCGGGGCTGCCGGAACCCGGCGGGGTTGGGCACGAACACCTCGCGCTCGCGCATGTACTCCATGTCCGGGATCGTGGCGCCGTTGCCCAGCGGCGCGATCGGCAACCGGAACAGCTGGCCGAGCTCGACGATTTCTGCGACGGTGCGGTCCCGAAGCCATCCGCCGATCCGCTGCCGTATCCAGTCGCGATGCTTCCAGCGGCCCAACTGAAAACGCAGCTCGGGGATTCCGGCGAGTTCGGGGCACTCCACCATCGCGGCGAAATCGAGCCACTGTTGACCGGTGACCATCGTGATGCCGAGGTAGCCGTCCTTCGCGGGCTCGATGGACGGCACCTCGAGCGAACGCCTGATCGCCGGAACGTCCATCAACTGCGCGTGCAGCCACTCGCAGCTCTGCATCAGCGTCATCGCTTCCAGTACCGACAAGTCCAGATGCTCCCCCGGTCCGCCGCGCCGCACTCGGCGGCGGATCGCCAAGGCGCCGAACGCGGCGAACGCACCGGCCATGTACTCCCCGAGGTCGCCGCCGATCGAGATCGGCGGGCCGTCCGGATCGCCACGGAACCCAGTGCAGCCGGACCACGCCTGCAACGTGAACTCGGTCGCCTTGCGTCCGGCCCACGGGCCGGTCCAGCCGAAATCGGACACGGTGACGACCACGCACCGGGGCGCCGCCGAAAGCAGCCGCTGGGGGTCGATGCGGCTGCACGACGGGCCCGCAGTCACCACGACGACGTCGGCCCGGGCGAGCAGTTCATCGGAAAGCACTGTGACACTGCGCTTTCCGGCGTTCAGGTAGCTGAACAGCGGCGAATCGGCGCCCGGTGCCACCGCGGCACCGGTGACCGTCAGGCCGCGCGTCGGGCTGCCCGTTGCCGGCTCCAGCTTCACGACGTCGGCACCGGCGTCGACGAGCATCTTGCCGCAGTAGTCGCCGGCGATCCGGTCGCTGATCTCGACGACGCGCAGATCCGTCAGCGGGGTACGGGCCACGAACAGCTATCTTAGTTAGTTTTGACGGATAACCGGCTGCTAGCATGACCGGGCAATGGCAGCGCATGGAATTGGGCTCGAGGTCCGCCGCCGGCTCTCGGCGCGCCGGACCGCCGAGATCATCGCCGACGAGTTGCGCAGGCAGATCATCGACGGCGAACTGGCCGACGGCGACCTGCTGCCGCGTCAGGACGTGCTCGTCGAGCAGTTCAACGTCAGCCTCGTGTCGTTGCGAGAGGCGTTGCGAATACTGGAGACCGAGGGCCTGGTGTCCGTGCGGCGCGGCAACCGCGGCGGCGCGGTGGTGCATGCACCGGCGAAGGCGAGTGCCGCGTACATGCTGGGGCTGCTGTTGCAGAGCGACTATGTGCCGCTGGGCGATCTGGGGACGGCGCTGCAGGAACTCGAACCGACGTGCGCGGCGTTGGCGGCTCGTCGGCCCGATCGCGCCGGCGAGCTCGTTCCCGAGCTTCGCGAGATCAACCAGGCAATGGCCGAAAGCATCGAAGACGGCGCGCGCTTCACCGAGATCGGCAACCAGTTCCACGACGAGGTCGTGCGCGGCTGCGGCAACCATACGATGATCGCGGTGGTCGGCAGCCTCGAGACACTGTGGACCAGCCACCTGCAACAGTGGGCCGACAAGACCGCGGCGCGCGGTGAATACCCGTCGATGAGCAAGCGCCGCATTGCGCTGAAGGTCCACAACAAGATCACCGATGCGATCGAAGCCGGAGAAAGCGATCGCGCGCGCCGGCTGACCGCCCGGCACCTCGCCGAAACCCAGACCTATTTCATGGCCGGTGATCCCGAGCAGCGGATCGTCGCGCTGTCACCGCAGGCGATGGCGCAGCGACGGCACTGAAAGGTGCGGCGTGCGAACGGCATTGATCACCGGGGGTAGCGGCGGCATCGGAAAGGCCTGCGGCCGAAAGTTGGTGACACTGGGCTACGACGTCGTGCTGACCGCGCGGCGTGAGGAGCCGCTGCGCGAGGCCGCCGAACAGATGGGCGCGCGCCATGTCGTCGCCGACGCCTCCCGGCCGGACGCATTCGCGCCTGCAGTGGCCGCGGCCGGCGAGATCGACCTGCTCGTGCACGCGGCGGGCGTCCTCGGCGGAACATATGCCCGCAAACAGACTTTCGAGCAATGGCGCACGACGATGTCGGCAAACCTCGACTCGTGTTTCGTGGTGACGTCGGCGGCGCTGCCGCGGATGACGGCCGGGTCGCGCTTCGTGTTCATCTCGTCGTCGGCGGCTCACGAGCCGATGCGGGCGAGGACGGCCTACTCGGCGTCGAAGGCGGGCATGAACGCGTTCGCGCGCGCGCTCGCCCTCGAGGTCGACCGCGACGGGATCAACGTCCACATCGTCACGCCGGGTCCCGTCGAAACCGACATGCTTGCCGACGTCCCGTTCGAGATGCACGCGATCCGGGACACCGACGTCGCCGAGGCGGTCGCATGGCTCGACACCGTCGACCCGTCGGTCGACCTGCCCGAGATCAGGATGCACGCGGTCACCCGCGGGCCGTGGGCGCGCAAGCCGGTGGTGCCCACCGAAGTCGAACGCCGCACCGCCGCCAACGCCTCCGCCGAGACCGGGGTTGTCGCACGCAAATCGCGAAAAACCTTGCAATAAGCCTAGCCTCGGCGCTGCCTGCACTCAGTTCAGAGCGTAGAACCGCTGCGCATTGGCTGCGGCGATCTTCGTGCGAGTCGGCTCGCTGATGTCGGGCCGGGTCCGCAGATGCTTTGTGCTCTCGGGCCATTCGCCATCCCAATGCGGGTAGTCGCTGGCGAACATGATGAAGTCGTCGCCGAGCACGTCGACGACTCCCGGCAGGATCGGCTCCTCGGGCTCACACGTCGCCCAGATGTTGCCGGCCCGCAGATACTCTTGCGGGTCCTGCTGCCAGCCGCGTTCGATCCAGTTCCCGCGTTTCTCGAAGTGCTCGTGCAAGCGGTCGATGAAGAACGGCACCCAGCCCACGCCGGCCTCCAGGAACGCGACACGCAGACCGGGATGCCGGTCGAAGACACCGCCTGAGACCAGTGCCGTCATCGCGGTCATCTGGTCGAACGGGAAGCTGATGCAGTGCACCTGGATGTAGTTGGTGAAGCGGTCGACGCCGATCTTCGGAAGGTGGATGCCCGGAGCGCCGTGCACGCCGAGTGGCATGTCGAGTTCGACGGCGGCGGCGTAGAACGGGTCGAGGTCCGGGTGGTCCAGGTTGCGGGTCTTCAGCGCCGGAGGGACGTGCGCTGCGACGAGTCCGAGTTCCTTCGCTTCGCGCATGACGTCGACGGCAACCTGCCCGTGCTCGATCGGGATGACCGCGATGCCGCGCAGCCGGCCGTCAGACTGCGCACAGTAGTCGGCGATCCAACTGTTGTAGAGCCGGGCGAAACCCGTGGCGAAGTCGGGATCTTCGAGCGTCGGTGTGCACAGTCCCAGGCTCGGATACAGCACCATCGTGTCGATCTGGTCCCGGTCGGCGTCGCCCAGAACCCCCTCGACGGATCTGCAGTTGATGCCGGGGGCGCTGCTGAGCCCGTGCTCGGTCGGACAGCCCGCACCCGGACCGCTGTCCTGCGGGTAGTTGCGGTTCTCGATCACGAAGCCGCGACCGTCGGCACGCGGTCTGATGTGGTCGGGCCAGCGCTCCAAGGCTTCGACGGCAAATAATCCTGCCTCGGCCACGTGCCCGTCGGCGTCGATGATGCGCATTTGCTAAAGATACGATAATAGCGGTTTGCGGTGCCGTCATCGTTCCCGCGGGATGACCGAGACGCTCGACGAAGCGGCTTCTAGCCGGCGTTCTTGAGTTCAGGGGCCGGAGTCAACTCGGCAAACAGCTGGATCGCCGAGCGGATACTCCTGTTGGCGAAGTCGTCGAGGTCGATCCCGGTGATCGGGCAGGAACTCTGCACGGCAACTCCGATTCGGCTCGGATCAGATGATTCGCACACGATCACTTCCGCGCGCCGACTTCCCGCATTCCAGCTGCGGGCGAAGCTGACCATCCGGTCGCGTTCGGTGGCGGGAAAGTAGTGTCCGGGCGCCACTCGGACCACGAGCACATCGGGCTTTCCGGAAATGACCTCCAAGTGGACGTGGAAGCGTTCGTGCCGCACCGTCAAGATGAAGAAATACTCGCCCTCGTGGCCGCCACGGAAGAACCGCAGCCCACGGCGGCGAAGGTAGCGTTGGACGAGCTGGGACGATTCGGTCCTCATGAGTGCTCCCGCCAGATCGGAGTGGATAACGTCATCGTGCATGGGGCGCTTAGTCAATTGCTGGGAGCCGAGCCGGCAGTCAGCGAAGAATCTGGTGAGAATCTGCTGAGCGACTGTCCGGCTGCTGTGAAGTGCACAATGCAGTGATGCTCCGTGTTGGCCGCTCGCTCACCGCCCTGCTCGTGGCGGCGAGTTGCGCCGGCTGCGGCATTTCCGCAGTGACGTCGGCCGCCCCCACAACCACGCCGAGCACCGTGCCGCCGCTCAGTTCGCAGGCGGTCGCGGCGGGATTCGTCGACGTTCGCACCGTCGTGCCCGACGCGGTCATTGACCTGCGCTACGCCACGGCGAACAACTTCGTGGGAGTGCCGATGTATCCGGCCAACGCTCGCTGTCTGGTGGACCAGTCGATGGCGCCGGGTCTGGCGGCGGCCGCGGCCGCGCTGCGGCCCCGTGTGCTCGTCTTCTGGGACTGTTACCGGCCCCACGATGTCCAGGTCAGGATGTGGGAGGCGGTGCCGGACCCCGATTGGGTGGCACGGCCGGGGCCGTATGCGCGCAGCCACGAGGCGGGGCGTTCGGTCGACGTGACGTTCGCCGACGCGCAGGGGCTCGTCGACATGGGCACCGACTTCGACGACTTCTCCTCGCGCGCACTAGCGTTCGCCACCCGAGGCGTCAGCGTCGAGCAGCAGGCGAACCGGGCGGAGTTGCGTGCCGCGATGAACAATGGCGGATTGACGGTGTACTCGGGCGAGTGGTGGCACTTCGACGGTCCCGGCGCCTACACCCAGCGGCCGATCCTCGACGTGCCGGTCAACTGAGCGCTGGGCAGGTTCGCACGCGGTCTACGCCGAGTCCTCGGCGGCACGCTGCCTGTATTGATCGGCGAAGAACTCGGCCCAGGAGACCACCTCGGGGTGCCGCTTGCGCAGCGCCCGGCGCTGGCGTTCGGTCATGCCGCCCCAGACACCGAACTCCACCTCGTTGTCCAGGGCGTCGACCGCACATTGGAGAATCACGGGACACTGCCGGCAGATCGCAGCCGCTTTCCTCTGGGCGGCTCCGCGGACGAAGAGTTCCTCCGGGTCAGCGGAGCGACACCGTGCTTTCGACACCCATGAGCTGCGGGGTTCGGTTACCGGGATACTGAACGGGTTCATGGCGTTTCCTCGTGGCGAGTGGTGCTATGGGAGAGCTACCCCGTACACCCCGGCCTATTCGCCGGGGAAGTAATTAGCCACAAACGGACTGAACTCCGCTTCCGGTGGATCGCTCCCTGGGAATAACCGTAGGATCACGGTTTGGGTGGAGGTAACTGGAGAAAGGCCCGCTGTGGGAGGGACCTTGGTCACAAGCTGCTCGCGGGGGGCGACCTGGGTTTGCTGGCAGTGGTTGGCTGGCGAGTGGGCCATGCGTGGGCCCGGACTCTGCGGCGCTGACAGCTTATTTGCGGATGCAAGAAGCGCCGACTTGGAAAAACGTGGTGGAGCTAAGGGGATTCGAACCCCTGACCTACTCGATGCGAACGAGGAGCATGTCCCGAGTCGCGTGGATTTTTGGTGACGATCCACGGTGAATTCTATGCGGCGGCGCCGACAGTTTCGGTGTCGGGATTGGCGTGTCGGCGCAGGGCGTCGACGAGCAGGGGCATCTGCTTGTAGCCCTTGATGCGGCGGAAGGAGCGTTCGGCATTGAGCATGCCGGCGGCGGTCCAGCGCAGCACCAT
>JBAPQQ010000305.1:0-8703 GCA_049280695.1 Mycobacterium sp. | reverse complement strand
GGCTTGCCCGCGTCGAAGAACCCCTTGATGAAACCGACCGCGCCGTTATCGGTCCGCAGGAAATCCGGGTTTGCCACGCCGCCCGGCAACACCAGGCCCGCGTAGTCACCGACGTCGGCGTCACTCGCGGATTTTTCGGCTTCGAACGTGTCGGCCGGGGTGAGGTGGTTGAACGCCTGCACCTTGCCGACCTCGGTCGAGATCAACTCCGGTGTGCCGCCGGCCTCCTGGACCGCCTTCCATGGTTCGGTCAGTTCCACTTGCTCGGCGCCCTCGGGCGCCACCACAAATGCGATCCTCTTGCCGTCGAGACTCATAGTGCCTCCGTTGTCGGAACGTCTGCTTCGACAATCGGGTACCCATGACGGCCCGAGGCAATCAGCCCCGGGTCAAGCGCGGACGCGGGATGAGCATCGGCACCCGCGCGCGGTAGTCGTGGTACTGGTGTCCGAACGTCCCGACGAGGTCGCGCTCCTCGAGTTGGATGGCGATCAGGATGTAGCCCGTCGTGGCCGCCGCGAAGAGCAGGTGACCGGCCGTCATGTTCGGGGTGACCCAGAACGCGACTAGGAAACCCAAGTAGAGGGGGTGCCGCACGATCCGGTAGAAGGCCGGTGTCACAAACGAATCCGGCGCCGGCTGCCGCTGGCGCAGCCGCAAGAACACCTGGCGCATTCCGAAGAGGTCGAAGTGGTTGATCAGCAGCGTGCTGGTCAACACGAGTGCCCAGCCCGCCATGCTCACCGCGACGAGCAGCCCTCGCCACGGTTGTGCGGTGACGTCCCACAGCGGGGCGGTGATGGGAAACCAGAACACCACCAGCGTGGCCAGGCAGATGCTGCTGGCGACGACGTAGGTGGACCGCTCCACCGAGCGTGGGACGAACTTGGTCCACCAGCGTTTGAACCCGGGCCGCGCCATCGCGCTGTGCTGAAGCGCGAACAACGTCAGCAGCGCGACGTCGGCCAACAGAGCGACGGCGGTGAAGTCGCCGCTGCCGAGGCCTCCGCGGTCGATGGTCTTGGGTACGAAATAGGCGTCTGCGACGAACGCGATCGCGTAGACGAACACGGCGAGGAACAGCGCGTACGCCGCAAGGCCATATGCGAAAGCGAGGATTCCCGCAGCGCGTGAACCCCGCGTGGTCGACGGATAGGGCATCTCAATCTCCTTCGTCGCGATGGACCCGTCAGGAGTGTTGCTCCCAAACCCGTGCGACGACATGGGGCAAATGCCTCAAACTGCCTCAACCCGGAAACCGCCGTTGGAAGCTCTCGCTATCCCTCGACGTATTGGGCCGGCAATCGGTTCAGTCGCGTTCGGACGCGAGAAGCGGGGCATCCGGTCGATTCGACGGCGCTCCGGTGTTCTCGGTGTCCGTGATGTCCTCGGCATGCGTGTCGTTGCGGCCGATGAAGAGCGCCAACACTGCGCCCACCCCGCACACGACCATGGTGACCGTGAAGATTTCGCTGTATTCCAGCACGAATGCGTGCCGGTAGTTCTGCGCGAGCTGCGAGGCGATTTCCAGTGGGCTGCCTTTGGGCTTGGGCTGGTCTTGCAGGTGTTGCTGGAACCGGTACAGGCCGAAGGCCGACAGCGCCGCCATCCCGACGAGCATCCCGATCATCCGCGCCACCACGACCGCCGACGACGCAATGCCGTGCTGCACCGGCGGCACCGCCCGCAGCGCGGCAGACGTCAACGGGCCGATCACCAAGCCCAGACCGAAACCGGCCAGCGCGAGGTCGGTGTCGAACTTCGGCAACGAGAACACCCCGAGATCGTGCTGGGCGCTGAGCACGTTGAGATCCCAGTACGAGATCAGCCAGTACGCGCCCGCGGCGACGAGCAGGCCCACGACCGCGACCACGCGGTCGCCGGCCCTGGTGGCCAGCCAACCGCCGACGAGCGCCCCGACGGGCAGCGCAATCAAGAAGCGCAGCAACAGAAATGCGGCGTCCTCCTGGTCCATGCCGAGCACGCCCTGACCGAAAAGTTCGACGTCGACCAGCGTCACCATCAGCGCAGCGCCCGCGCACGCCGATGCGCCGAGTGCGGCCATGAACGGAGGGAACCGCACCCCGGCCGGCTCGATCAACCTGGTCCGGGCGAATCGCTCCCAGACGGCGAACGCGATGACCGTCACCAGCGCGCCGACCAACAGCTGCACACCGTTGGGGGGCAGTGCCTGCTTTCCGTCGGGGTGCTGGTTGTACAGGCCGAAGACGACGAGTCCCAGCGCGATCCCCAGCAGCACGCCGCCCACCACGTCCACGCGCTCGGGAGGCCCCTCGCTGCGCTGCCGCGACGGCAAAGCGAAGTGGATCATCACCATCGCGGTCACGGCCAGCGGGACGTTGATCCAGAACACCCAGTCCCAGGTGCCCAGCACCCAGACCACGAAGATGCCGTAGAGGGGGCCCAGGACGCTGCCGAGTTCCTGGGCGGCGCCGATGCCGCCGAGCACGGCGGCCCGACTGCGCGCCGCCCACAGGTCTGCGGCCAACGCGAAGGTCACCGGCAGCAGCGCACCGCTGGCGACGCCCTGGATCACCCGGCCCGTCAAGAGCATGTCCATGCTGTGCTGATGGCGGGACACCGCGGTGACGATGGAGCCCACCGCGAAGCCGACCAAACTGGCCTGCAACAGCATTTTGCGGCCGAACCGGTCGGACGCCCGGCCGAGCAGCGGCATGGCGGCGATGTATCCGAGCAGGTACAGGGTGATGATCGGGGTGACATCTTGTATCCGGTTCAGCGCGATCCCGACGTCGGTCATGATGTCGCGCATGATCGTCACGACGACGTAGGTGTCGAGTGCGCCGAGGAGCACCGCGAGGCTTCCGGCGGCGATCGCGATCCGGCGCCGCCGAGCCTGAGCCGTCGCCGGCCCTGTGGCCTGAAGCGTCTCCTCGGTCATCAGACGCCGGGCGGCTTCTCGACGGTGATCGGATCGTTCCACTTGGACAGCGTCATCTGGACGCTGTTGCCAGGACTCTGTTCCAACTCGGCCTGTACCAAGTCGTGGTTACCGTCCTCACGGATCCACGCGGTGCCCGGAAGGTCGCTGCTGGCCAGCCTCGGGGCGATCTTGTTGACGGCGTCAGCGCTCACCTGGCCCGTGATCTTGACGGCCTCTATTCCGTTGATCGTCTCCCGGCCGTCGGCCTTCGGGTCTTTGAAGTTGGCCAGGATGTTGGCCAATCCGGTGTCGGGGTTCAAAATCGTCGACGGGTCGTAGATGTTCTTCGCCGGGCCGAAATCGCTCCACTGATTGGGGTCGAGGGCCGCGTAAAGCGTGCCGTCCAAGACGACGAAATCGGCCGCTACGTCGCCCCCGGCCAGGGTGATCCGGGTATTGCCCTTCGCGGCGACCGCCGGCGCGTTGGTGATGTCGCCGCTCAAGGACTTGATCGACAGGCGCTCGACCTTGCCCTGAACCGTGAGTTCCAGGTGTGCGCTCTTGAGGCTTCGGGTGGCGTCGGTGGACTGCTTCAACAGCGTCGCGGCGTCCGGCAGGGGCGCGTTGTTCTTCTCTTCCTTGGAGCATCCCGCCACCAGGGAGGCGGTCACCGCGATGGCGGCGAGCAGGGCTGCGGTACTTCGTCGTCCAAACGGCATGAGTCGATCGTAGAGGGTCGCGGCCGTCAGCCGAGTTTGCCCACTAGCCTGTGTTGGTGTTCACCGGCATCGTCGAAGAGGTCGGCCGCGTCGTGGAGAAGTCCGATCTTTCCGACGCCGTGCGGCTCAGGATCCGCGGTCCGCTGGTCACCAGCGACGCGACGCCGGGCGATTCGATCGCGGTCAACGGCGTTTGCCTGACGGTCGTCGAGGTGCTGCCGGGCGGGGAGTTCACCACCGATGTGATGGCCGAGACCCTGAACCGCTCGACACTGCGGCACGTCGGGGAACGCCCGGAGGTCAACCTCGAGCGGGCGGTCACGGTTGAGAAACGGCTCGGCGGGCACATCGTCCAGGGCCATGTCGACGGCACGGGACGTGTGATCTCGCGCATGCCGTCGCAGCACTGGGAGGTGGTCCGGATCGAGCTGGAACCTCATCTGGCGCGTTACGTCGTCGAGAAGGGGTCGGTCGCCGTCGACGGCGTCAGCCTGACCGTCGCGGCTGTCGGTAACGACGCAGCTCAGCAATGGTTCGAGGTGTCGTTGATTCCGACGACGCTGGGCGAGACCACGCTGGCGGGCATTCCGGTGTCCGGCGAGGTGAACCTCGAGGTGGACGTGATTGCCAAGTACGTCGAAAAACTCATGAGTGCTGGTCACTAGACTGGGTGGGCAGCGCCGAGGCGGGTACTGCGCCGCCGCCCGAAGGAGTTACCGGCCGATGACCAGGTTGGACAGCGTCGAGCGGGCGGTTGCCGACATCGCGGCCGGCAAGGCTGTGATCGTCATCGACGACGAGGATCGCGAGAACGAGGGCGATCTGATCTTCGCGGCCGAGAAGGCGACGCCCGAACTCGTCGCGTTCATGGTGCGCTACACCTCCGGCTACCTGTGCGTTCCGCTGGCCGGTGAGATCTGCGACCGGCTCGGCCTGTTGCCCATGTATGCGGTGAACCAGGACAAGCACGGAACCGCCTACACCGTCACGGTCGACGCGAAACTCGGTGTCGGAACGGGGATTTCGGCATCAGACCGGGCGACGACGATGCGGCTGCTGGCCGATCCGGCCAGTGCCGCAAGCGATTTCACCCGACCTGGTCACGTGGTGCCGCTGCGGGCCAAGGAGGGCGGCGTGCTGCGCCGGCCCGGGCACACCGAGGCCGCGGTGGACCTGGCGAAGCTGGCCGGGCTGCGGCCCGCCGGTGCGATCTGCGAGATCGTCAGCCAGAAGGACGAAGGCGCGATGGCGCAGACCGAGGAACTGCGGGTGTTCGCCGACGAGCACGACCTCGCGCTGATCTCGATCGCCGACGTGATCGAGTGGCGGCGCAAGCACGAAAAGCAAGTCAAGCTGATCGCCGAGGCGCGCATCCCGACCCGGCACGGCGAGTTCCGGGCCGTCGGGTACACCAGCATCTACGACGACGTCGAGCACGTCGCTCTGGTGCGCGGGGACATCGCCGACGGCGCCGACGTGCTGGTCCGGGTGCACTCCGAATGCCTGACGGGCGATGTGTTCGGCTCGCGGCGCTGCGACTGCGGCCCGCAACTCGACGCGGCGATGGCGATGGTCGCGCGGGAAGGCCGCGGCGTGGTGCTCTACATGCGGGGCCACGAAGGCCGGGGCATCGGCCTGATGCACAAGCTGCAGGCCTACCAGCTGCAAGACGCCGGTGCGGACACCGTGGACGCCAACCTTGAACTGGGCCTGCCCGCCGACGCGCGCGACTACGGGCTCGGCGCACAGATCCTCTACGACCTCGGGGTGCGTTCGATGCGGTTGCTCACCAACAACCCTGCCAAGAGGGTCGGGCTCGACGGCTACGGGCTGCACATCATGGAGCGGGTGCCGCTGCCGGTGCGAGCCAACGCGGAGAACATCCGATACCTGATCACCAAGCGCGACCGGATGGGTCACGACCTGTCCGGCCTCGACGATTTCGACCACCTGCCGGGCGAATTCGGCGGAGCCCTGTGACCCCTGCGCACGGCGTGCCGGACATGCCGGACCTCGATGCCTCGGGTGTGCGGCTGGCCATCGTGGCCAGCACCTGGCACCAGAAGATCTGTGACGCCTTGCTGGACAGTGCGATTCGGGTGGCCAAGGACGCCGGGGTGCGCAGGCCGACGGTGGCACGGGTGCTCGGTGCGATCGAGATCCCAGTGGTTGCCCAGGAACTGGCGCGCAACCACGACGCCGTCGTTGCGCTCGGTGTGGTCATTCGCGGCCAGACACCGCATTTCGACTATGTCTGCGACGCCGTCACCCAGGGTCTGACGCGGGTCTCGCTGGACGCCGGCACACCAGTGGCCAACGGGGTGCTGACCACCGACGACGAGGAGCAGGCGCTGGACCGTGCCGGTTTGCCGTCATCGGCCGAGGACAAGGGTGCCCAGGCCACGGCCGCGGCACTGTCCACGGCGCTGACACTGCGCCAGTTGCGGTCATGACCGATGAGCGCTGGGAGCTTGTTGTCCGCCCGCACCTGACCCCGTACTTCGCCTACGGCGCAGCGATCGTGATCCTGGCCGCGCACATCGCCGTCGGCTTCCTGCTGAAGATCGGTTCCACCGGCGTGTTGTTCCAGACGGCCGACCAGATCGCGATGGCCGGGCTCGGCGTCGTGGTCGCGAGCGCGATGCTGTTGTTCGCCCGGCCGCGGCTGCGCGCCGGCAAGGCGGGACTAGCCGTGCGAAACCTGCTCGGCGAGAAATTGATTGCGTGGTCCGACGTGGTGGACGTGTCTTTTCCCGCCGGCGCCCGCTGGGCGCGTGTCGACCTGCCCGACGACGAGTACATCCCGTTGATGGCGATACAGGCGGTGGACAAGGAGCGGGCCGTCGCGGCGATGGACGCCGTGCGCGAGCTCGCGGACCGCTACCGGTCCTGACTCGTTCGCCGAAATTCACGTCATGCAGGGCTCTACTCGCACTTCTTCTGAATAACGTGAGTCTCGGCGCGGCGAGGACGCCTCGGCGCCGGTACTAACCTGGGACCGTGCCCGATCCCTCGACGTACCGGCCTGCACCCGGGTCGGTTCCCGTCGAGCCGGGTGTCTATCGCTTCCGCGATCCCCACGGCCGGGTCGTCTACGTCGGCAAGGCCAAGAGCCTGCGCAGCCGGCTGACGTCCTACTTCGCCGACATCTCCAGCCTGCCGCCGAGAACACGCCAGATGGTGACCACGGCCGGCAGCGTGGAGTGGACGGTGGTCAACACCGAAGTCGAGGCGCTGCAACTCGAATACAACTGGATCAAGGAGTTCGATCCGCGGTTCAACGTGCGCTACCGCGACGACAAGTCCTACCCGGTGCTCGCGGTGACGCTGAACGAGGAGTATCCGCGGCTGATGGTGTACCGCGGTCCCCGGCGCAAGGGTGTCCGCTACTTCGGCCCGTACTCGCACGCCTGGGCGATCCGCGAGACGCTGGACCTGCTGACGCGGGTGTTCCCGGCCCGCACCTGCTCGGCGGGAGTGTTCAAGCGGCACAGCCAGATTGACCGGCCATGCCTGCTGGGCTACATCGACAAATGCTCGGCTCCGTGTATCGATCGAGTCGGCGCGGACGAGCATCGCAAGATCGTGCTCGACTTCTGCGACTTCCTGTCCGGCAAGACCGATCGGCTGATCCGCGACATGGAGCAGCAGATGAACGAGGCCGCCGCCACGCTGGATTTCGAGAGGGCGGCGCGGTTGCGCGACAACGTCTCGGCGCTCAAGCGGGCCCTGGAGAAGCAGGCGGTGGTGTTCGGGGACGGCACCGACGCCGACGTGGTCGCGTTCGCCGACGACGCGCTCGAGGCGGCGGTGCAGGTGTTCCACGTCCGCGGCGGCCGGGTGCGCGGACAGCGGGGGTGGATCGTCGAGAAGTCGGGCGGGCCGGACGAATCCGGCCACGAGGTGCTCGTGGAGCAGTTTCTGACGCAGTTCTACGGCGAGCAGGCGGAATTGGACGGCGCCGCCGACGAATACACCAACCCGGTGCCGCGCCAGGTGCTGGTTCCGTGCCTGCCCGGCAACGCCGATGAGTTGGCCGAGTGGCTGTCCCGGCTGCGCGGCTCGCGAGTGTCGCTCAGGGTGCCGCAGCGCGGCGACAAACGTGCGCTGGCCGAAACCGTACGCCGCAACGCTGCCGAGGCGCTGGCCCAGCACAAGCTGAAACGCGCCGGGGATTTCAATGCCAGATCCGCGGCTCTGCAGAGCATCCAGGATGCGCTCGGGCTTGCCGACGCGCCGCTGCGCATCGAATGCGTGGACGTCAGCCACGTTCAGGGCACCGACGTGGTGGCGTCGCTGGTGGTGTTCGAGGACGCCTTGCCGAAGAAATCGGACTACCGGCATTTCGCGATCCGCGAAGCCGCCGGGGGCGGCCGGTCCGACGACGTCGCGTCGATCGCTGAGGTGACCCGTCGCCGGTTCTGGCGGCACCTGTCCGAGGCGCAGAACAAGACGACCGAAGACGGCACCCCACGCCGGTTTGCCTATCCGCCAAACCTTTTCGTGGTCGACGGTGGCGCACCTCAGGTAAACGCCGCCCAAACGGTCCTGGACGAGCTCGGCATCACCGACGTCGCGGTGATCGGACTGGCCAAGCGGCTGGAGGAGGTGTGGGTGCCGTCGGAACCCGACCCGGTGATCATGCCGCGCAACAGCGAAGGTCTGTATCTGCTGCAGCGCGTGCGCGACGAGGCGCACCGGTTTGCGATTGCCTACCATCGCAGCAAGCGGTCGAAGCGGATGACGGCCTCGGCGCTGGACTCGGTGCGTGGCCTCGGCGAAGCGCGGCGTAAGGCGCTGGTCGCGCACTTCGGGTCGGTCGCCCGGCTCAAGCAGGCGTCGGTCGACGACATCACCGCGGTGCCGGGGATCGGGGTCGCGACGGCACACGCGGTGCTGGAGGCGCTCGGCCCCGATTCCCCTGGAACCGACGCGGAGACCGCCCCGATGGGTGAAGATCGGAGCAGGGCATCCGGATGACAGACCATGACACAGGCGAAGACTTGCAGGGCAGCGGGGCGGCTGCTGCGGAGTCGGGCATCGACGTCGTCCTGGTCACCGGGCTGTCCGGGGCGGGCC
>JBAPQQ010000304.1:0-4304 GCA_049280695.1 Mycobacterium sp. | reverse complement strand
GCCCCCAGAGAGGTCGATCCGCCAGATCTCGTTGGCGCCCATCACCGGAAAATAGAGCATGCCGTCGGGGCCGACCTCCATCGCGTTCGGCGACGGAACATTGTCGAGCAGGACGCGCGGGGAGCCGCCGGCGGGATCCAGCTCGAGTATCCGGCCGCCCTCCCGGCACTCGCCGATGAACAACCGGCCGTCGTGAAAAGTGATGCCGTTGGCGGACGGAAGGTCCTCGCGCAGCACGCGCGCACGGCCGGCGGTGTCGAGCACGCTGACCCGCCCGTCCATCACCTCGGTGGCGTACAGGTTGCCGCTGGGATCGAACGCCACGTCGTCGGGCGCGATGATGTCGCCGCCCTTGGCGCTCACCGTTTCCAGTTGTCCGGTCACGAGGTCGAGTGCGCTGATCTGGCTGCCCGTCACCTGCGCGACGTACACGCGACCGTCGGGGCCGGTGCGCAGACCGTTGGCGCCGAACAGCCGGCTTGGCCCGGCCATCCGCTCCAGTCGCCAGCCGTCTGCGAGGGTGGGCGGTCCCGCGGGTGTATAGCGTCCGTCTTCCAACGACATCGGCATGGTCTCCCTGGGATTCCTCGGACGCGGCGGTTCGACGTTATCAAGCGGTGTTTGGTCCAGACAATACCGTTGATCGCTGCCTGGAGCCACCTTGACTGATCTGTAATGCCTGCGGAATCATGTTCTCCCTCAGTTGGAGGGAACTATCTTGTCCGGACCATTGCGAGGTTGGCGTTGAATTCTCTTTCCGGGAAGGTCGCCGTGGTGACAGGCGCCAGCCGGGGCATCGGCAAGGGCATCGCCGTCGCGCTCGCGGACAACGGCGCGACGGTGTACGTCACGGGGCGGACGGTGACGGCCGGCGCCCACCCGCTGCCCGGTACCGTCGGCGAAACCGCCGCGGAGGTCGATCGACGCGGCGGCAAGGGCATCGCCGTCCAGATCGACCACGGGCAGGACGATCAGGTGGCGGTGCTCTTCGAGAAGGTCAAGCAGGAGCAGGGCCGCCTGGACATTCTGGTCAACAACGCCTTCGCGCTCCCCGAGGACTTGACGGTTCCCAAGCCCTTCTGGGAGAAGCCGCTCTCGAATTGGGAGATGGTCGACGTCGGCGTGCGCTCGAACTTCGTCGCGGCGTGGCATGCGGCCCAGATCATGGTTCCGCAGGGGTCCGGCCTGATCGTGGCCACGTCCGGGTACGTCGGAGTCACCTACACCTACGGCGTCGTCTTCGGGACATGCAAGTCCGCGGTCGACAGGATGGCGCGCGACATGGCTGTCGAGCTCAAACCCCACAACGTGGCGTCCATATCGTTGTGGCTGGGCCTCACCTTCACCGAGCGGGCGGGACGCAATCTCAGCAGCAATCCCGAGATGACGTCGCAGGCCGTCACCAATCCTGACGTCGGCTCGTCGGTCGAATTTCCCGGTCGCGTGATCGCGGCCCTCGCCGCCGATCCGGATGTGATGAAACGCTCCGGCGGCACCTTCATCGCCGCCGAACTCGCCCGTGAATACCGAGTCACCGACATCGGGGGAGACGTTCCCCCGTCCCTTCGCGCGCAGCGCGGCTCGCCGATCTGGATGCCCGTGTAGGACAGAACCATGACCGTCGATACCGAGACGCTTGCCCGGCTTGTCCACGTGCTCGATCGCCAGGACATCCTCGATTGCCTGACACGGTTCAGCCGGGGGATGGATCGCTTCGATCGGGAGCTTTTCCTTTCGGCGTTCCACCCCGACGCGGTCATTGCCGCGGGTGATTTCGTCGGCGGGCCGGATGCCCTCTACACGTGGGCGTCAGACATGCACGAGCAGGGGCAGTCAGCCACGCTCCACAATCTTCTCAACCACACGTGCGACATCGACGGCGACGTCGCCCACACCGAGACCTACTACCTGTACGCCGCGCGCAACCGGGATGAGACGAACTGGCTGGCCGGCGGGCGGTATCTCGACCGCCTGGAGCGGCGCGACGGCAAGTGGAAAATCGTGTTGCGCACCAACGTCATCGAATGGTCCGGCATGGTCCCTACCATGCCCATCCCGTACAGCGATGTTGCGGATGTTCACGATAACGGCGCCCCGTCGCGCAGCACCGAAGATCCCTCCTACCGGCGGCCACTCACAAACCGGCGGAAGATCAACACCCCTTGAAGAAGGCTTCGCTGTGGTCACCGCGCGCCGAACCGACGGCGTGGTCGGTGAGGAAGGGCATCCCGAGCAGGCCTTGCGACCAGTCGACCGAGCGCCCGAGGTCCGTCAGCCAGTCGTTGATCATGACGCGATGCGCGATCCGCCACTCGCGGCCCCGCTTCTGCATGCGATCCAGATAACGGCCGCCGATCACGACGTCGCGCTGCTGGCCGTCCACGTCGATTCGGTGGTAGGCCGTCACGTGCGTTTCGACGAACGCGGTGCCGCCGCGCAGATCGATGAGGCTTTGTCCCAAGGTATGCAGCGTGACAGGAATCGAGGGCGCCCCCGGCACGACCCAGGCGAGGTACTCCGCGCACGAACCCACGAAAACGCCGTGATCGTCCGTGGCGTCCGGCCAGTAACAGCCGCTGATCAGCTCTGCATCGCGGCGATCCTCGCCGCGGCTCAGGCGGGCGAGGCAGTCACGGATCTTCTCGCGGTCGACGAGGTAGTCGAACTCGGCAGTCTCCATGTCTGACAGACGGTATCAAGTGCCTCTTGGTCCAGACAATACCGTCATCGGTCATAGAAGTCCCCTTGACGCGGTTGTATGCCCTGCGGAATGATGTTCTCCATCAAAGTGACTTCAAAATCTTGTCCGGACAATAAGAATGTCCTGCGATTCATTCGAGGTCGACGCCGTCGGCTCCGGAGCAGGTGAAAGCAGGTTATGGAGAACCTCCTGGGACTCGACGGGCGCATCGTCGTGGTGTCCGGCGCCGGCGGTGGCGGTATCGGCACCACCGTGACGCGCATGGCGGCTGAGGCCGGAGCCACGGTGATCGCGGTCAGCCGGTCGAAGGACAACCTCGACGAGCACGTCGCTCCGCTGGCTCAGCAGGGGCTCTCGGTCGTGCCGGTCACCGCCGACGCATCGACCGACGACGGCATCGGCGTGGTTGTCGACCAAGTCCGGAATACCGAGGGTAGGTTGTCCGGGCTGGTGAACGTCGCGGGCGGCGCGGCGCCGTCGACGTGGATGCCCTCGACGCGGGTGAGCCGCGACGACTGGCGCGAACTGTTCACCGCCAACCTCGAGACCGCGTTCTTCATGAGCCAAGCCGTCGCCGCCGAACTCCGGGCGAACGAGCTACCCGGCTCGGTCGTGTCGATTGCGTCGATCAGCGGCATGAACACCGCGCCGTTTCACATCGCGTACGGAACCGCCAAGGCCGCGGTCGCGGCGATGACCCGAACGATGGCAGTCGAACTGGCTCTGGACGGCATCCGGGTGAACGCGGTGGCGCCCGGTGTCACCGAGACTGCGGCGTCGCGTATGTACGTCGACGAGGATCCCGACCGTGACCGGCAAGCCATCGCGATGGGCCGGCGCGGGCGACCCGAGGAACAGGCCGGCGTGATCCTGTTTTTGCTGTCCGACCTGTCGAGCTACATCACCGGGCAGACCTTGCTTGTCGATGGCGGGCTGGACCTCAAGTGGAGCCATCTGGCCGCCGACAACACCTCGTTGTTCCTCAAGGACCAAACCTTCCGCGCGGCGATAAAGGAGTTCTGATGACCGACACGGAAACCCGGCCGGAAGCGCAGCCCGGCGAAGAACTTTCGGAGCCGCTGACGATCCCGGTGGATGCTTACATCTCCGAGGAATACGCCCGCGCCGAGCGCGATAAGCTGTGGCGGAAGGTGTGGCAGCAGGTGGGCCGGGTCGAAGAACTCCCGGAAGTCGGCAGCTACCTGACCTACGACATCCTCGACGACTCGATCATCGTCGTGCGCACGGGCTCCGCGGAGTTTAGAGCGCACCACAACGTCTGCATGCACCGCGGACGGCGGCTTGTCGACACCCCCGACGGTGCCAAGCACGCGCACGGCAGGGCCCGCAAGTCCTTCGTCTGCGGATTCCACGGCTGGACATACGGATTGGACGGCGCGTGCACGCACATTCGTGAGCAGGACGACTGGAAGGGTGCGCTGACGCCGGAGAACACCCACCTGACCCCGGTGAGGGTGGACACCTGGGGCGGCTGGCTGTGGATCAACATGGATCCGGACTGCGAGCCACTGATGGACTATCTGTTCCCGGTCGCCAAGATCCTCGACCCGTTCAGGTTGGAGAACATGCGCTACAAGTGGCG
>JBAPQQ010000303.1:0-19241 GCA_049280695.1 Mycobacterium sp. | reverse complement strand
ATGCTGACCGCGATGCTCTACCCGGAGATCGTCACGAAGCTGGTGGTGTGGAACATCGTCGGCGGAGTGTACGGAATGTTCGCGCTCGGCTCCTACTACATCATGCCCAGCATTCATGCGGTCCGCGCTCTTGGCATGGAAGGCCTTCTGCGCGTGGCCGAGTGGAAAGAGCGCATCGCGGAGAATCCGAAGAACGAGGAGCGCATCCTCTCACTGGACCCCGACGAGTTCCTCAAGGTGATGTTGCGCTGGCTCAACGCTTTCGTGCCAAAGCCGGGGCAGACGATTCCCGGCGTCGAGGACGAGATGTTCGACAACATCACGGTGCCGACGCTCATCATCCGCGGCGGCGAGAACGACTGGGACCACCCCAAGCGCACCTCACTGGAGGTGAGCTGCCTGATCAAAGGCTCCACGCTGATCGACCCGCCATGGCCCGAGGATGCGTGGGAGCGCGCGTCCGAGGCGCGCGCGCAGGGCAAAGTCAAGCGCTTCAACATGTTCGACACCTGGGTGCAGGCCGCCCCCGCGATCCTCGACTTCCTGGCCCGCTGATGGGTACGTCGCGCCGGGTCCTCGGCACTTTCATAGTTTGGTCAGACGGCGTGGATGTGGACCTCGCAGTTCAGCGAGGCTTCCAGCGCGGTGTGGATCCGGCTTTCCGGCACGCGCGCCAGATCCGCTTTGCGAAGCGTCACATGCACCACGTCCCAACCCTCTTCACCCGGCACGCGACGGACTTCAGCAGTCAGCCCGAATCCGGCCAGCACGCCGTGGGCGTCGTCGTCGGTTCCCCTGCTGATGTAGGTCAGGACGCCGGCCACCGGAACGGTCCCGAAAGCGTTCGCGCACAGTTCGGTAGCCGCCTGCTTCAGCTGCTCGGGGTCGGCACCCGCCATCAGCAGCTCCACTTCACGGCGCGCCACAGGCATGGCGGAGAGGTCGTTGTTCACCAACCCGGCGCCCGCCCCGTCGACCAGATCGTGCAGGGCCCGCATGCCGTCGCGTAACCGGCCGGCCGTGAGCACACCGTCCGGATCGACCCGGACGCGCACCACGGCGGTTCTCATGACCGCAAGCCTATCGGCCCGCAGAAAGAGCTCGTCATGAAAACCACTACCCCGGCAACGGATCTCACGGTGACGGTCTGGCCCGGCGGCGCGCCGCGGCTGCTCCGCACCAGTCCGGGGGTCGAGACGCTCGCCGAATACCGCGACCAGGACGGCTACCGACCGCTCGCCGACGCGGACGCTCTGCTCGAGGAAGTGGACCGCAGCGGACTGCTCGGCCGCGGCGGCGCGGCCTTCCCGATGGCCGTCAAGTTGCGAGCGGTGCGCGACAACGTCCGCGACACCGTGGTGGTGGCGAACGGCGAAGAGGGCGAACCGGCGTCGGTGAAGGACAGGTGGCTGCTGCGCAACCGTCCGCATCTGGTGCTGGACGGGTTGCGGCTCGCCGCGCTCATCGTGGGCGCCGGTCGCGCATACGTGTACGTTTCCGATCCGCCGGCCGCCCGCGCCGTCGAGGACGCGCTGGCAGAGGTCGACGCTGAAAGCGTTGCCGGCCTGAGCATCTCGCTCGCCACGGTGGAGCCCGGGTACGTCGCCGGGGAGGAGACAGCCGCGGTGCGGGCGATCAACGGCGGCCCGGCCAAGCCGACCGACAAGCCGCC
Organism: Mycobacterium sp.; assembly: GCA_049280695.1. Lineage (GTDB taxonomy): Bacteria > Actinomycetota > Actinomycetes > Mycobacteriales > Mycobacteriaceae > Mycobacterium. Next base: position 17,569 of record JBAPQQ010000303.1, on the reverse strand, counting down.
CCGCCCGTTCCAGGAAGGCGTCGCAAGCGTTCCGACGCTGGTGAGCAACGTCGAGACGCTGGCGTCGTTGCCCTATCTGCACCGGCACGGCGCGGAGGCATTCCGCGAGGCGGGCACGTCGGCCTCTCCGGGCACTTTCCTGATAACGATCACCGGCGCCGGCAAGCCCGCGGCCCTGTACGAGGTCCCGCACGGCCTGCCGTTCGCCGAACTGCTCTCCTGGCACGGTGTTTCGCGCGACGACTTGCGCGGCGTGCTGATGGGTGGTTACTTCGCCGGAATACTGAACCGCGAGATTCTCGACGCCACCTTGGACCACGAGACGCTGCGGCGGCTCGGCAGCGGGCTGGGCTGCGGTGCCATCTCGCTCATCACGCACGACTGCCCGGTGGCCGTCGCGGCGTCGGTGATGGCCTACTTCGACCGGGAGAACGCCAGCCAGTGCGGCTCGTGCTTCAACGGTACCGCGGCGATGTCGGCGGTGACGTCGGCGCTGCGCGACGGGGTCGCCACCGCTGAAGACCTGACTCGCCTGGAACGCTGGTCGGTGGTGCTGCGCGGCCGGGGAGCCTGCGGCACGCTGGACGGCGCCTGCAACATGGCCGCCAGCCTGCTCGTGCAGTTCCCACAGGTCGTGGCCCGGCACCTCGAAAACGATTGCGACACATGCCGAGCGGATGCATTCACCGCGCTGCGGCCTTACGAAGCCGAGGCGGTGGCGACGGCATGAAGATCCGGCTCGACCGGACGGTCTGCGACGGGTTCGGGATCTGCGCCAAGCACGCGCCGGCATTTTTCTCGCTCGACGACTGGGGCTACGCCTCGCTGATCGGCGACGGCACCGTCCTCGCCGAAGACCACGACGCCGTCGAGCGCGCCATCATGGACTGCCCGGTGCACGCCATCTTGAAGATCGGCGAGTACCGGCCCCCGAACGGGCCGACCCCGGCGGAGACGGGTGAGGTGGACGAATCCGATCTGAAAACCGAAGACAACGAGGCGGAATGGTTCGTCCGCTGAGCCTACCGAGGCAGCTCAACCCCGCGGCAGGCCCAAGACCTGCTGGGCGATGATGTTGCGCTGGATCTCTGACGTGCCGCCGGCGATCGTGCCGGCGTAGCTTCCGGCGTAGCGCGCGAACCAGCTGGCGCCGTACTGGTCGAGCCCATATGCGTTGTACGGCGCGGTCATTCCGGGGTCGACGAGGCCGCCGCTACCGGCCGCGTCGACGGCGCGCCTGGCCGTGTTCTGCTCGGCTTCCGAGCCGAGCAGCTTGAGCATTGACACGGCTGCCACGTCGCGTTCGCCGCGCGCCGCACGTGCCAGCGCCGCCGAGCCGAGCAGCCGCAGCGCCTGATAGTCCATCGCCAGCGTGGCGTACTGGTCGCGCTGCACGGCTCCGGCGGGGCGGAAGTCGTCGAGCAGGTCCCGCAGCCGGTTCGCGAAATTCATCCACATCATCGTGCGCTCGTGGCCGAGCGATCCGTTGGCCACTTTCCAGCCGCCGTGCAGCGGCCCGACCAGGTTGGCCACCGGCACCCGCACGTCGGTTAGGAACACCTCGTTGAAATCGAGGTGGTCGCGGTCGTACACCGAGGGAAACGGCCGGCACACCACGCCGGGGGCGTCGGTGCGAATCAGCAACGCGCTAATGCCTTTGTGTTTCGGGGCCGACGGATCGGTGCGCACGAAGGTCAGCAGCACGTCGGCGTCGTGTGCCCCGGACGTCCACACCTTCTGTCCGTTCACCACGAAGTAGTCGTCATCGAGCACGGCCCGCGTACGCAGCCCCGCCAGATCCGAGCCGGCGCCGGGTTCGCTCATCCCCAGCGAGGCTGTCATGTCTGCGCGCAGGATCGGCACCGCCCAATTCTGTTTCTGCTCGGCTGTTCCGAAGGACAGCAGCGACGCCGCGATGATGCCCACGCCTTGCGGGTTGAAACAGTGGTAGATCCGTCTCCGGGACAGTTCGTCGCGGTGCACGTACTGCGCGAGCAGGCCGGCGTTGCGGCCGCCGAACTCCCGCGGATGGCCGGGAAACAGCCAACCGTGGTCGAATTGGAGCCGCTGCCACCGGCGCGCCCACTCCGGCACGTGAGAACTGGACCGGGACCGCTCCCACGTTTGCGCTTCGGGCGGCAGGTGCTTGTCGACGAACGCGCCGAACTCGGCGCGGAATGCCTCGAGTTCGGGATCCAACGTCAGTCGCACAGCACTCCTCGCCGGTTGGGCGCGATACGTGTCAAGTACTTTATAGGGCATGCTCGACGGACAGAAGATCCTGGTCACCGGCGCCACCGGGAAGATCGCCTTCCCGATCGCCCGTGCGCTGGCACAGCACAACGAGGTGTGGGGCGCGGCCCGGCTACGCAACTCCGGCGACCGTGACAAGCTCGCCGCGGCGGGGATTACGCCGACGGCGCTGGACATGTCCACGGCCGACTTCTCGATGCTTCCCGACGACTTCACGTACGTGTTCCACGCCGCGGTCGACACCGGCGCCGGCGACTGGCGGACCTGCGTCACCACGAACGCGCACAACTCGGGCGAGCTGCTCTACCACTGCCGCGCCGCCAAAGGATTCGTGTTCTGCTCCACGGGCTCGGTGTACGGATACCACGGCAGGCGGCCACTGACCGAGGCCGACGCACCCGGCGTGCCGCTGCGCGCGAACTACAGCTTCTCGAAGGTTGCCGCGGAGTCGGTATGCACCTGGGTGGCCGAGCATTTCGGGATTCCCCTGACCATCATCCGGATCTGCTCCACGTACGGGCCACTGGGTGGCGCTCCCGCCGACCGCTTGGAAATGATGCTGGCGCACAAGCCGATTCGGCTTCATCCCGACGCGCCCAACAACTACAATCCGATTTACGAAGACGACTACGTCGAACTCGGCATCCGGGCCATGGAGGTTGCAGCAGTGCCCCCGATCGTCGTGAACTGGGCAGGCAGCGAGACCGTCAGCGTCGAGGACTACTGCGCATACATGGGTGAGCTGACCGGTGTCGAGCCGATCTTCGAGTACACGCCCGACGCGCATCCACCGCTGTGGCCCGACGTCACCTATATGCACCAGGTCCTCGGCCGCACCAGCGTGCACTGGCGCGACGGATTCCGCCGGATGATCGCCGCACGCCATCCCGAACTGCTACGGCCCGAACGGAATTCGGCGCCCGCGCAGGGTCACCACTGATGCTTCTGCCCGGCACACCCTCCGACGAGGTCCCCGCCGTCCTCGCCACCGGCCGCGGTGACGTCAGCACCCTGTTCGTGTCGATGGCGACCCGGCACCCCGAGGGGCTCGACGCCGAGTACCTGCGCTGGCACACCCTGGACCATCGTCCCGAACAGCACCGCCTGTCCGCCGTGCGCGCGTCCGTGCGTCTGGTCTCGACACCGGCCTGCCGCGCAGTCAGGGCTGCCAGCCCAGGCCGCTTCGATGCGATAGACCACGTGATGACGTACTTCTTCACCGACATCGAGGGCCTGCAAGGGTTCAACGAACTGTCGACTGCGCTCGGCGACGCGGGCCGCAAATTGGAACTGCTCCCACCCGTGCAGCGCGGCGTGTACGACGTCACGACCAAGGTCGCCGCAGCGCGGATCAAGGCCGGCGCCGACGTGCTGCCGTGGTGGCCGACTCGCGGCGTTTACCTGCTCCTCGAACTCGGCGAAGCGTCGCCGGCAGACCTGCTCGATGTCGACGGCGTCGCCGGCGCCTGGTCCGCCGCGTCGACAGGCGTGCCCGGTTTCATCAATGCCCGGGCCGGTCAGCACATCACGCACTGCTTTCTGGACGACGATCCGGTCACCACCGCGCACCGCCTGCAACCGGTGTTGGAAAAGCGTTGGAGTGCAGGGGGACCCGAACCACTTCTGGCCGCGCCGTTTTACCCGGTGGTGCCCTACGAATGGGATCGTTATGTGCCGTGATCGGTGCCGCTCGTGCGTGTAGGACTGATGAGCGGCACCGACAAAGAGCGCCCTCGCGCCGAGCGGCTGGCCGGGCTGATCGCCGACGGGCGGGCCGCCGAAGACGCCGGCTTCTCCTCGTTCTGGATTCCGCAGGTGCCCGGCTACCTCGATGCGATGACGGCCGTCGCCCTACTCGGCCAGGCCACCGGAACCATCGAATTGGGCACCGCGGTCGTGCCCGTCCAGACCCGCCATCCCGTATCGATGGCGCAGCAGGCGCTGACCACGCAGATCGCCTGCGCCGGAAGGTTCACGCTCGGCATCGGACCGTCGCACCACTGGATCGTCGGCGATCAGCTCGGACTCGACTACGACCGGCCGGCGTCACTGGTGCGCGACTACCTCGAGGTGCTCGGCGCGGCCTTCGGGCAGCCCGGCGCGGTCGACGTCGAGAACGACACGTTCCGTGTGCACAGCCCGATGGACGTCACCGAACCGACCCCGATGCCGATCCTTCTTGCCGCGCTCGGGCCGGCCATGCTGCGCATCGCCGGTGAACGCACCGCCGGCACCATCCTGTGGATGGCCGACGAGCGCGCGGTCACCGACCACGTCGCCCCCCGAATCACCGCCGCCGCGCGGGAATCCGGCCGATCGCAGCCGCGCATCGTCGCATGCGTTCCGGTTACGGTGTGCTCGCGAAGCGACATCGACGTCGCCCGCGGCTATGCGAACGAGGTGCTCGGTCACGCACACGTATCGCCCAACTATGTGCGGCTTCTCGAGCACGGCGACGCCGAGGATGTCGGCGACACGATGGCCGCCGGCGACGAGGATGCCGTCCTGGCGAGGTTGCGCAGCTACCGCGACGCGGGCGTCACCGACCTCGCAGCCCGGATCATCCCGCTGGGAACCGACGCGGCCTCCCGCACGGCATCGGCGCGCCGAACCCGGGACTTCCTCGCGTCGGCCTGCACGCAACTCTGAGTCACTGGATCGGTTCGTCGCCCAACACGGTGGTGCGCAACATCTCTCGCGGTGAGTCGGGGTCGTAGGGGGCGGCCCGGTGCAGCACACCGCGGTTGTCCCAGATCACGGTGTCGCCGACCGACCACTTGTGGCTGTAGACCTTGCCGGGCAGGGTGGCCCGGTCCAGCAGCTCGGCCAGCAGCGCGCGGCCCGCGTCGAGGTCCATGCCGACGACGTGGTCGGCTGATGCCCCGAGCACCAGCGATTTGCGGCCGCTGGCATGCGTCCACACCAGCGGATGCACACGCGTGGGCCGAGAATGCCAGCGCTGCAACTGCTCTGGGCTCGGATCTGGCGTGACCCGCCGCTGGGATGCTTCGAGCGAGTGCACGACCCGCAACGAACCGTAGCGTTTCTTCTCGGTGTCGCTGAGGGCATCGTAGGCCGCATACGAGCTCGCGAACTCGGTCTCGCCCCCGCGGTCGGCGACGTGCAGTGCCGACAGTATCGTGGCCTTCTGCGGATATTCGTCGCCCATCGGCGTGCAACCGTCGATGTGCCAGTCGAAGGTGGCCCGCAGGTAGGCCGCCGACGAATTCTTCGACGTGTCAAGGGTGATCGGGTAGATGCCCGGTACCGGGTGGTGCCCGTCAGACGAGTGATCGACCTCGCCGAGCCGGCCGCAGAACGCCACCTGTGCCCCGGGACTCATATTCAGCTGCCGGAACACCAGCACGCCGTTGTCCTCCAGCGCATCGAGCACCGCTTCGGCGAGGATGTCGTCGGCTGCCAGGCGGTCGGGGTCGAGGCCGATCACTTCGGCGCCGACGGTGGCCGTCAGCTTGTTGACGGTGAGCAGAGTCATCGCTGTCCTTCCTCGGTTGGTCAGGGCACCGGTTCGTCCACGCGCACCATGACGGCGTCGGCGGCGTCGGTGGGTTTGGGCTGGTGCATGATCTCGACGGCCATGGCGACCATGACCAGCGAATAGATGAGGTGCAGCAGGTTCACCGCGTCGTCGGGCAGATCGTCGAGGGTGAACTTGTCGCAGTAGTCGATCGCCTCCTCCAGACGCGGGAAGAATGCGTCGTAGAATTCGTGCATCTCGGCCATCGTGCTGGCCAGCCGCTGATTCCAGCGCTCGGTTTCGGTTGCCAGGCACCATGTTTGGGCGTAGGGCTCGAGCTCGGCGAACGCACTGGGTAATCTCGTCTTGGCCATCGTCACGCCTCCACCAGTTCGCGTTCGCGCCGATAGGCCGCCACCCAGTCGACCACCACCTTGTGCAGGTGACGCACCAGGATCTCCTGGTCGTTGAGCGGAAACTCTTCGACGACACCGGTTTCCAGCGCCGCCTGCGTGCCGCCGAGCATCCCGGCGTCCTGCAGCGCGAACTCCTTGAGCACCACCGAGGCCACCTCGTGCTCGATGCGCTCGCGCACGGTGCGCGCCGGATGGAAGTAGGTATAGCCCTCGAACCGGTGGGTGTTGTGCGACGTCGGCCAGTAGCGGTAGAGCAGGTACCAGCCTCCGTAGATCAGGATCTCGAGATTCGGGAAGATCTGGAAGTTACTGATTCCCCAGGACTCGATACCCCCGGGGTTCAACCCGGCCGGCAGCTCGCCGATGTCGGGCGTACGCCACGGGCCCACCAGCCCGCTGCGCGTTGCCCGTTCGATGGGATACATGTACTCCGGGGCCAGCAGCCAGCGGCGGGTGCCCGCGGTCGACACCAGACGATGCGGACCGTCGAGCTGGAAATGCGCGCACTCGAAGCCGGCATTCGGGTCGCGTACCTCCGCAGGCACCTGTTGAGGATGTAGCGACGGGACGTGGTAGTACTCCTGGAAAGCGTCGGCGAAGATCTTCCAATTGCTGTTGTTATGCGCGACGAATTCGTAACGCTCGGTGAGCTTGTCGAACGGGTAGTCGTCCAGTCCGGTGACCATCGGGCCGAGGAACTCGCGCAGGCTCTGGCGTGGTTCGGAGTCGAGGTTGATGAAGATGAACCCGTTCCACACGTCGCAATGCACCGGGCGCAGCCCGTACTCGCCGGCATCGACGTCGAAGAACTCCGACTCCTGCTGCATGAACGTCAACGCACCCGTCAGGTCGTAACGCCAGCCATGGTATTTGCAGGTGAACTGCCGGCACACCCCCCGGGTTTCCTCGTGCGGAAAGTCGTTCCACACCAGCTTGTTCCCGCGGTGGCGGCAGATGTTGTGGAAAGCCCGGATCGTGTCGTCTTTGCCTCTGACCAGGATCACCGACGAATGGGTGACCTCGATCTCTTTCGTGAAGTAGCTACCCACCCGTGGCAGTTCTTCGACCCGGCCGACGTTGAGCCAGGCGCGCTTGAAGATCGCTTCCCGTTCGAGTTCGTAGAACTGCGGCGAGGTCGAGTCCTTGAACGAGATGGGTCCAGTGCCCAGTTCCGAATAGTGTTCGGTCCAACTACCCTCCGCGGGTTTCGGCCATCTGGTCATGTGATCCTCCTGTAGTCAGATGCCTGAGAAGCCTTGAAAATCACCGGAAAGTCTTGTCACATCACCGAACCGCCGTTGACACCGAGCACCTGGCCGGTGATGAAGCCGGCCTCGTCCGACGTCAGGAATCCGACTGCGGCCGCGATGTCCCGGCCGGTGCCGAGGTGGCCCAGTGGGATGCTGGCAGCCATCTCCTCGTTCGACGGCAACTTGCCTTCCCGTTGCGACTGGTGCTGCATCGGCGTCTCGATTCCCGACGGCGGAATGTTGTTCACCGTGATGCCGAAGGGGGCGTATTCGCGGGCCAACGACTTGGTCAGCGCGATGACTCCGCCTTTCGCGGCGGCATAGTGGGCCACCTTCGGGGAGCCGCGCTGTGCACTCGACGACGAGATCATCACGATGCGGCCCCACTTCGCGTTGACCATGTCGGGCAGCGCGACCTGACAGCAGTGGAAGGTGCCCGTCAGGTTGACGTCGATCACCCGCGCCCACGACTGCGGGCTGATCTCGTCGAACGGCTCCAGCGCGAACTGGCCGGCACTGGTGACGAGGATGCCCACCGGCCCGAGCTCGGCGCGCACCCGCGCGAACCCGTCATCTACGGCGGGCCGGTCTGCGACATCGGCGCTGAGCCCGGTCGCGGTCGCGCCGTCGGCCCGGAGCGCCTCGCAAACACGTTGCGCCGCCTGCTCGTTGATGTCCATCACGGCGACGCGATGGCCTCTCCGCGCCAGTTCGCGGCAGGTGGCCTCGCCCATGCCGGAGCCACCGCCGGTGACAACTGCGACCTGTGATTTCAGCGTCGACTCCTATCACGCCGGATCGTTGTCGAGCCCGGTCTGCGCCTGGCTCACCACCCGCAGGAGCAGATCGCGCAGCACAGCTTGCTCGGCGGCGTCGAGCACCCCGAAGAAGTTCCGGTGAGCGGCGACCGCGTCCGCAAGACACACGCTGGCGACTCGTCGTCCTTCGTCGGTCAGATAAGCCCGCTGGATGCGGCCGTGGTTGGGATCGGCCTTGCGTTCGACCAGACCGCTGCGTTCGAGTGCGGCGACGGCAAGTTGCGCACCCTGCGGCGTGACCAGCAACCGCCGTGCGACGTCGGCCCCCGACAGGCCGGGATTGGCCGCCAGCAGGCGCATCAGCCCCAACTGGGCCGTGGTCACGCCGTAGTGGCTAGTGGCCTCGTTCAGCGTGTGCAGCCCGAGATGAAAGGCGCGCTTCAACAGCCACATCAGGTCGGTGTTCACGTCCATGCCGACGTCGAGGACGGCGTCGACGCCGACCTCGGGCCCAACTGTGCGAGCGCGCTTACTCACCTGACGACGCCGGCTCCTGTCGGTAGATACGGCCGTTCTTCATAACGAACATCACCTCGGACGTAGCGCTGATGTCGCGCGACGGATCACCCGGGACCGCGATGATGTCGGCCAGGTAGCCGGGTGCGAGGCGCCCGAGCTCGTGGTCGGCGTCGATCAACTCGGCGCTCGTCACCGTCGCCGCCCGAAGTGCCTGCATGGGCGTCATGCCCCGATCGACGAGTGCGCGAAGCTCTTTGGCGTTCTGACCGTGCGGAATCGCGGGCGCGTCGGTGCCGCAGGCGATCCGCACGCCGGCGGAGATCGCCTTGGGCAGCATGGCTTTCGCCTTCGGGAAGACCTCGGCCGCCTTCTTCCGTAGCTCGGGGGCGGCTCGGTCAACGGCCATCGCGTCGGTGAGGCACGTGGTGGACACCAGGAAGGTGCCGTGGTCGACCATCATCTGGATGGTGTCGTCGCTCGCCAGGAAGCCGTGCTCGATGCAGTCGATCCCGGCTCTGATGCAGGCCCGGATCGCGCTGTCGCCGATCGCGTGTGCCGCGACGCGGACGCCCGCCCGGTGCGCCTCGTCGGCGATCGCGACGAACTCCTCGTCCGAATACTGCTGCGATCCCGGTGCGGTGCTGTGCGACATGACGCCCCCCGACGCCGAAACCTTGATCACCTTGGCGCCGTGCCGAATCTGGTATCGCACACACGTCCGCACGTCGGGCACGCCGTTGGCTATCCCCTCGGCGACGCTCAGCGGCATGATTCCGGGTGCCAGCCGCTGAAACACCGTCGGGTCGAGATGCCCCCCGTACGGCGTGACCGCATGTCCGGCCGGAACGATCCGCGGCCCCACATGCCAGCCCCCGTCGATCGCCCGTTGCAGCGCAACGTCGAGCAGGTACCCGCCGGTCTTCACCATCAGCCCGAGGTTGCGCACAGTGGTGAAGCCCGCCGCCAGGGTGGTGCGGGCATTCACCGCGCCGCGTAGCGTCCGGTAGGCGGGATCGTCCTGCACGCCGTGCATCGGGCTGGGCAGGCCCTCCGGCCCCCCCGGACCTCCGATCAGCAGGTTGAGTTCCATGTCCATCAGGCCCGGCAGCAGCGTCACGTCGCCGAGGTCGATCTGGTTGGCCGAATCCTGTGGTGGCTCAGCGGGATTCACCGCCGTGATGCGCTCATCTTCCACCACCACGACCGCTGGCGAGCGCACCTCGCCGGCGTCGACGTCCACCCAGCGCTGGGCGCGAAGGACAGTCGTCATCACGGATACGGTTCGGCCAGGCAGTCGATGACCGACGCGCCCGAGTCCGGAACCCGCGGTTGCTTCCAGCATTCGACCGGGAACGACACCATGATCATCGAATACAACAGGTGCATCAGGTTCAAGACGTCGTCGGGCATGTCGTCGAGAGAGAACTTGTCGCAGTAGGCGATTGCTTCCTCGGCCCGGGGAGTGATCGCGTCGTAGAACGCCTGCATCTCGGCCATCGTGCTGCCCAGCCGCTTCTGATAGCGCTCGGGTTCGGTGGGCAGGCACCAGTCGGAATACCGCTCCAGGTCGCCGAATTCGGGCGGCAGCTTCGCGGCCATCACACCCCCGCTTGTTGATAGGCGTCCACCCAGGCGGCGGTCTCCTTGTGAAAATGCCGGATCAGCACCTCCTGGTCGTTGAGCAGGAACTCCTCGACGGCCCGTGACTCGACCATCGACTGCGTCGCCTCCAACGTGTTGGCGTCCTGCAAGCCGTATTCCTTGAACGACACCGCCGCCAGTTCCTGCGCCACCCGCTCGCGGGGTGTGCGCGGCGGCGGAAAGTACAGCGTCCCTTCGAAAATGTGGCTGTTGTACGACGTCGGCCAGTAGTGGTAGGTCAGGTACCAGCCCTGCCCCCAGATGAGGATGACGAAGTTCGGGAACAGCTGGAAGGAGTCCAGCCCCCACGGGTCGCACTTGGCGGGGTTGACACCCGGCGGTAACTCTCCGATGTCCGGGCTGTCCCACGGGCCGAATAGCCCGCTGTGACAGATCTCTTCCATCGGCTTGCGCATCTCGGGATCCATCTCCCATGCGCGCACGCCGGAGGTGCTGACCAACCGGTGCGGGCCGTCGATGCGGTAATGCGGCGCCTCGAATCCGGATTCGGCTGCGGCCTTGGAATACTTCGACGGCGACTGGTTCGCGTGCAGCACGGGTGCGTGGTAGAACTCCTGGAACGCGTCCATGTAGAGCTTCCAGTTGGCCTTCACCTCGGAGCGGTAGTACCACCGCGACGTCATCGTGCCGAACGGATAGCCTTCCAGCCCGGTGACCATCGGGCCCAAGAACTCGCGTAGCGACTGTTCGGGTTGCTTGGCGAAGGTGACGAAGATGAAGCCCTCCCAGACCTCGCAGTGCACCGGCACCAAACCGTACCGGCTCTTGTCGAGGTCGAAGAACTCGTTCTCCTGCTGGACGAATGTCAGGTTGCCGTCGAGGTCGTAGCGCCACGCGTGGTACTTGCACGTGAATTGGCGGCAAGTTCCGCTGGTTTCTTCCAGCGGCATGTCGTTCCACACCAGCTTGTTGCCGCGATGCCGGCAGATGTTGTGGAAGGCCTTCACCTGCCCACTGGTGGTGCGCACCACGATGATCGAGGTGTTGACGACCTTGAGTTCCTTCGTGAAATAGCTGCCCTTACGTGGAATCTGTTCCACCCGACCGACATTCAGCCAGGCCCGCTTGAAGATCGCGTCCCGCTCGAGCTCGTAGAACTCCGGCGAGATGGAGTCGGCGTAAGAAACCGGTTCCGTGCCCAACTCCGGGTAATGCTGCGTCCAACTACCTTCCGGCGGCTTGGGGAAACGAGCCATGGCTACCGACGATATCCGCCCCCGTGCGGAATGACAAGTAGTTGATATACCGCTTCCGTCGCGATTTCGGCGCGCTAACGTGCGGTAGGAGACTGTTTGCGCGCCGAAATCGCAGAAGGAGAGGCCCAGATGACCGCACCGCGATCGCTGCGCGAGCTGTTCGACCAACTCGGCCTGTGCGAGGTCACGTCGACCGACGGCACGGTGATCATGGAGATGCCGGTCGACGAACGAGTCACCAATGTCGCGGGCGGACTTCAAGGCGGTCTGATCGCGACGATGGCCGACGTGACCGCCGGCCAGCTCGCGGCACGCGTCACGCCCTTCGGCAATGCCATCGCGACCACCGACCTGTTTATCCGCTACCTGCGTCCGATCAAGATCGGGCCGGCCCGCGCCGTCGCCCGCATCCTGCGCACGGGCAAGAGGTCCGTCGTCGTCCAGGTGGACATCTATCGCGGCAACGACGGCGAGATGGGAGCCACGGCCACCGTGAACTTCGCCGCCGTCGGCCAACAAGACTGACAGTATGAAAAGCCTCCGGCTAAACGTAGATTCGGGATCCCCGGCACTGGTAACGTGATTCTCCTCACCGAGAACGCGATGTCGCACCGGAGGCTGTCATTTCGTCGTTTACGCAGGATGCGATGTGTCCGAAGCACTAAGCCGTCCGCTGCCGCCAGTCACCGACGAGACCGACTTCTTCTGGAGCGCCGGCGCCGACGACACTCTGCGGTTTCAGGAATGCACAGCCTGCAGCGCACTGATCCACCCGCCCGCCCCGGTGTGCCGCTACTGCTACTCCCATCAGATGGGTGTGCGGGACGTGTCGGGCCGCGCGACGCTGTCCAGCTTCACGGTCAACCACCGGTTCAGCCTGCCGGGCCTGCCCGCCCCCTATGTCGTGGCGCAGGTCGCGATCGTCGAGGATCCGCGGGTCCGGCTCACCACCAACATCGTGGACTGCGACCCCGATGACCTCGAGATCGGTCAGCTGGTGGAGGTCGTCTTCGACAAGCACGGCGACATCTATCTCCCGCTGTTCCGCCCGGCAGCAGACCAGCCGGACAAGCCGGCGCCGCAGGCCGTCGACGAGATCGCGCCCGAGCGGTTCGGCGAGCACGTCCGCCCGATGCTCACCCAGGACAAGTTCGAGGACAAGGTCGCGCTGACCGGCATCGGCATGTCCGAAATCGGCCGGCGCCTGATGCGTCCACCGCTGTCGCTGACCATCGAGGCGTGCGAGCGCGCGATCGCCGACGCGGGGTTGACCATCGACGACATCGACGGGCTCTCGACGTACCCGGGCGGCGGCGGGTTCGGTCCGTTCAGCGAAGGCGGGGTGACGGCGCTCGAGTCCGCGCTCGGCATCCGGCCGACGTGGCACAACGGCGGCATCGAGACGTTCGGCCCGGGCGGCTCGGTGATCGCGGCCATGCTCGCGGTGGCCGGCGGACTGGCTCGTCATGTGCTGTGTTTCCGCACGCTGTGGGAAGCGACCCACGGCGAGCTGATGAAGCAGGGCAAGATCGCCCCGATGATGCGCACCGACCCGTGGTTCTTCCCGTTCGGTGCCGTCTCCGCCGCGCACACGCTGGCGCAGAACGCGCAGCGGCACTTCCACCGCTACGGCACCACGCGAGAGACGCTGGGGTGGATCGCGCTGAACCAGCGGGCCAACGCCGCGCTGAACCCGACGGCCATCTACCGCAAGCCGATGACGATGCAGGACTACCTCGACGCGCGGATGATCACCACGCCGTTCGGGCTCTACGACTGCGACGTGCCGTGCGACGGGGCGGTCGCGGTGATCGTGTCGCACGCCGACGCGGCCCGCGACATGGCCAAGCCGCCGGTATTCGTCGAGGCCGTCGGAACGCAGATCATCGAGCGCCTCGACTGGGACCAGAGCACGCTGACGCACGAGCCGCAGTCGTTGGGGCAAGCGGCGCACATGTGGACCCGAACCACGTTGCGCCCGCAGGACGTCGACGTGGCCGAGTTGTACGACGGGTTCACCATCAACTGCCTGTCGTGGATCGAAGCGCTGGGCTTCTGCGGCATCGGAGAGGCCAAGGACTTCCTCGACGGCGGCCGCAACATCGCGCGAGACGGCATGCTGCCGTTGAACACTCACGGCGGCCAGCTTTCGCACGGCCGAACGCATGGGATGGGCTTGGTACACGAGGCCGTCACCCAATTGCGTGGCGAAGCCGGGGAGCGCCAGGTGCAAGACGCCCGGGTGGGTGTGGTCAGCAGCGGCGGGCTCACGCCGAGTGGCGCAATCCTGTTGCGGGCGGACGGATGAGCCCCCCGCAGTGGCCAGCGCCGCAGCGGTGCGTCGCCGACGTCGGCGGCATCCCGATGTCGGCGCTGCTCGCCGAGGCGGCCAATCCCCGCGCCACTATCATCGCGATACACGGCGGTGCGACGACGTCGGCGTACTACGACTGCCCCGGCCATCCTCGGCTGTCCTTCCTGCGGATGGGCGCGGCGCTCGGTTACACCGTGGTCGCCCTCGACCGTCCGGGATTCGGCAGTTCCACGTCGCATTCCGAGCAGATGACCGACCCCGGCCGGCGGGCCGAGTTGGCTTATGCCGCAGTGGACGGCGTGCTCGGTTCCCGCCCTCGTGGGGCCGGGTTGTTTCTGCTCGGCCACTCCAACGGCTCGGAACTGACGCTGCGGATGGCCGCCGCCGAACCGGCGCTGCTGGGAATGGAAACCTCAGGCACCGGTCGGCGCAACAAGCCAACCGCGCACGCAGTCCTGCGCAGACCAAAGCTCAGTGACGTGCGCCGTGGCGTGCGTGAACTGCTGTGGGATGCCACGCATCTCTATCCCGACGACGTGATCGGCGGCGTGCAGTCGCCCTCCCCCGCTTACGAGGGATCCGTCGTCGCGAACTGGCCGCACCGCGACTTCCCCGCACTCGCCGCGCAAGTGCGGGTGCCGGTCCGGTTCACCTTGGCCGACCACGAGCCGTTCTGGGAGAACGGTGCGGCGGGGCTGGCTGACGTCGCGGCGATGTTCACCGCGTCGCCGCGAGTGGTGGTCAACGAGCAACGCGACAGCGGGCACAACCTGAGCCTCGGGCTCACCGCGGCGGCATACCATCTCGGCGTGCTGTCGTTCGTCGAGGAATGTGTTGTCGCGCAGGAAAACTCCCGTAGTCGCGGCGAGGTCGAATCGGAGGCCAGTTGATGCGTGTCGGGTTTATCGGGCTGGGAAGCCAGGGTGGGCCGATGGCGCGGGCGATCGTCGACGCCGGCTTCGAGACCACCCTGTGGGCCCGGCGGCCCGCATCGCTGGAACCGTATGCCGAAACCACGGCCAAGGTCGCCGGATCACCGGCCGAGCTCGGCGCGGCCAGCGACCTCGTCTGCCTCTGCGTGGTCGGCGACGCCGACGTCGTGGAAGTCGTCGGGGGCGACAACGGCGTGCTCGCCGGGATGGGCCACGGCGGCATCATCGCGATCCACAGCACCGTTCATCCCGACACCTGCCGCAGGCTCGCCGAAACCGCCGCGCCCAAGGGTGTTTCGGTGATCGACGCACCGGTCAGCGGCGGCGGGCCCGCGGTCGCCGAGAAGCGCCTGTTGGTCATGGTCGGCGGTGACGAGGACGCCGTCGAACGTTGCCGCCCGGTGTTCGAGAGCTACGGCAGCCACGTCCACCTCGGCCCCCTCGGCGCAGGACAGGTGACCAAGCTGCTGAACAACCTGCTGTTCACCGCCAACCTCGCCAACGCCAAGACCACGCTCCAACTCGGAGAGGCCCTCGGGATCAGCACCACCAGTCTGTGCGACGTCCTCACCCGCGGATCCGCGAACAGCTCGGCGCTGGCCAGCATCGCAGCGATGGGCGGCAGCCTCGATGTGCTCACTCAGGTCGCCGGCGCGCTGCTGCAGAAGGACGTCCGGCTGGTGGTCGATATCGCCAAGAAGGCCGGCGTCACGCCGGGTGCCGTGCTGGATGCCGCCGATGCGGCGCTGCATCTGCTGGAGCACCCGCGTTGACCCGCGTCGGCTTCATCGGGACGGGCCGCATCGGCGGCCCGATGGTGGCGCGGCTCGCCGCCGACGGCCACGATGTCCGCGCTCTGGTCCGCCGTGCCGAAAAACGCTCGAATGTAGAGGCTTTGGGCGCCCAGGCGGCGAGCACGCTCGCCGAAGTGGCCGACAGCGCCGACACCGTTATCGTCTGCGTCTTCACCGACGAGCAGGTGCAGCATATCTGCCTGGAGGGCAACCTGCTGCCGGCCATGAAGCCGGGATCGGTTCTCGTCATCCACACCACCGGTAGCCCTCAGACCGCAGAGGCGGTCGCCGCGCGCGGCGACAGGTACTTCATCGAGGTCGTCGACGCGCCGATCAGTGGCGGACCACACGACGTCGCCGCCGGCCAGGTGACCCTGTTCGTGGGCGGTGGCGACGAGGCTGTCGCACAGATCGGGCCCGTGCTGTCCAGCTACGGCGACCCGGTGCTGCACGTGGGGCCGACAGGAGCCGGCCAGCGGGTGAAGCTGATCAACAATGCCCTGTTCGCGGCGCAGATCGGGCTGGTCGCCGAGGCGATCGAGCTGGGCGGCCGGCTCGGTATCCCGGAATCAGTTCTGCTGCAGGCACTTCCGCACGGCAGCGGAACCAGCAGTGCGCTGAACATGATCGCCGGCGCGGGATCGGCCGCGACGTTCATCAACGCGGTCGGCGACTTCATCGGCAAGGACGTCGCCGTGATCCGCAAGACCGTCGCCGAATTGGGCAGCGACATGGGCCTACTCGACGACATCGTCAACTCAGGACTTCCCTCATGACCTCACCGCGGAGGAGTGTGCAATGACAAAGGCAAAGCTGGTTTTCGACCCGTTTTCCGAAGATTTCTTCAACGGCGCGTACGAGACGTACCGCCGGATGCGTGAAGAAGCACCGGTCTACTACAACGACGAGTACGACTTCTACGCGCTGACCCGACACGAAGACGTCGCGCCGGCGTTCAAGGACTTCGAAACGTACTCGTCCGCCTACGGTCTCGACCTCGCGATGGTCGCGAAAAATCAGCTGCCCACCGAGGCGGCGCCGAAGATGATCATCCTCATGGATCCCCCCGAGCACCGACACATGCGCAGCCTGCTGAACAAGGTGTTCACGCCGCGCGCGATCGAGGCGCAGAGGGAAATGGTCTCCGCGAAAATCGAGAAGTACCTCAACAGTGTCGATACCGAGGGGTTTGACGCCGTCCAGGAATTCACCGCACCGTTTCCCGTCGAGGTCATCACCACCATGTTGGGCGTGCCGGAAGAGCATGCGCAGCAGGTCCGGTTCTGGATCGACGAGTCGCTGCACCGGGAGGTCGGGCAGATCGAGGTCGACGAGAAGGGCATGCAGGCCAACGTCGACAGCGCGATGTTCTACTTCGACCTGGTGCAGAAGCGGCGCGCCGAGCCGAAGGACGACCTCTTCAGCAGGCTCATCGAGGCCGAGATCGAGCGCGGGGACGGCACGATGGAACGGCTCGACGACCTCGAAATCGCGGCGTTCGCATCGCTTCTCGGCGGAGCCGGGGCCGAGACGGTGACTAAGCTCGTCGGCAACGCGGTGTACGTGTTCGCGAAGAACCCGGACCAGTGGCAGAAGCTGCTCGACGACCGCAGCAAGATCCCGGCCGCGGTGGAGGAGTTGTTGCGCTACGAGGCGCCGGCCCAGTACAACGTGCGCCGCTCGATGAGAGACGTTCACCTGCACGGGGAGACGATCCCCGAGGGCAAGCCGGTATTCCTGATCGGCGGGTCGGCCAACCGCGATCACCTGGCGTGGACCGACGCCGACAAGTTCGACATCGACCGCGACCGCACCGAGGCGCAGAACATCGGCCTCGGCTACGGCATCCACAGCTGCCTCGGCGCGGCACTGGCACGCATGGAAAGCGCGATCGCACTGGACAAGCTGCTCGACTTCATGCCGCGCTACGAAGTCGACTTCGACAATTGCAAGCGGGTGCAGATGCAGAACGTGGTCGGGTGGCAGAACGTACCGGT
>JBAPQQ010000302.1:0-6562 GCA_049280695.1 Mycobacterium sp. | reverse complement strand
AACCCACCACGGGCGGGCGGTCATCCTGGCAATGGGCGCCGCCCCGCGCTACCTTCGCGTGCCCGGCGAACAGGAACTGCTCGGCCGCGGCGTCAGCTCGTGCGCCACCTGCGACGGCTTCTTCTTCCGCGACCAGGACATCGCGGTGATCGGCGGCGGCGACTCGGCCATGGAGGAAGCGACGTTCCTCACCCG
The DNA here is from genome assembly GCA_049280695.1 of Mycobacterium sp. Taxonomy (GTDB): domain Bacteria; phylum Actinomycetota; class Actinomycetes; order Mycobacteriales; family Mycobacteriaceae; genus Mycobacterium. The sequence goes on along the minus strand of JBAPQQ010000302.1, from coordinate 6,367 downwards.
GTTCGCCCGCAGCGTCACCGTCGTGCACCGCCGCGAAGAGTTCCGCGCGAGCAAGATCATGCTCAAGCGGGCAGAGGAGAACGACAAGATCCGGTTCCTGACCAACACCGTCGTCAGCGAAGTCCTGGGGACCGACAGCGTCACCGGGTTGCGCCTCCACAACGCCCTCAACGGGCAGGAGAGCACCCTCGACGTCACCGGAGTCTTCGTCGCCATCGGCCACGACCCTCGCTCCGAGCTCGTCCGGGCACAGGTGGACGTCGACCACGACGGTTACGTGCTCGTTCGGGGCCGCACCACATCCACCTCGGTCGACGGGGTGTTCGCCGCGGGAGACCTCGTCGACCGCACATACCGCCAGGCCATCACTGCCGCAGGTACCGGCTGTTCCGCCGCCATCGATGCCGAGCGCTGGCTGGCCGAGACCACTCATGCCGACACGGCCGACAACTTGATAGGAGCGCCGCTGTGAGCGACACGGCCACCATCGCGGTCACCGACGACTCGTTCGCGCAGGACGTGCTCGCCAACGAGCGACCGGTCCTCGTCGACTTCTGGGCGACCTGGTGCTCGCCCTGCCGGATGGTCGCGCCGGTGCTGGAGGAGATCGCCGCCGAACGGGCCGGCGCACTCACCGTCGCAAAGATCGACATCGACGCGAACCCGGGCACCGCACGCGACTTCCAGGTCATCTCGATTCCGACGATGATCCTGTTCAAGGGCGGCGAGCCGGTGAAGCGAATCGTCGGTGCCAAGAGCAAGGCGGCGCTGCTGCGCGAGCTTGCCGACGAGATCTGACCCGACAGGCCGCCGACGCCTGGGGTTTTCTCGATTCGGGGAATCGTCTGCGACAATAAGTTTAGCTTGTCGTGCGATCGTCGATCCGATGTCCAGCGCGAACGGCCCGCGCTTCGCCGATGTCAGTCTCGGCGACCGTGACCGAAAGGCCCCCTACATGTCGACTCTGCGCCGTGGTGACCGCGGCAGTGCGGTCACCGAGATCCGCACCGCCTTGGCATCACTGGGGTGGCTGGATCATCCCGACGCGGACCTGACAACTGGTAAGCATTCGGTCCCGGAAATGTTCGACGCAGAACTCGACCAGGCGGTGCGGGCCTTCCAGCAGCACCGCGGCCTGCTCGTCGACGGCGTGGTGGGCGAAGCCACCTACCGTGCCTTGAAAGAGGCGTCGTACCGCCTCGGCGCACGCGTCCTGCACCACCAGTTCGGTGCACCGATGTACGGCGACGACGTCGCTTCGCTTCAGGCCCGGCTGCAGGATCTCGGCTTCTACTCAGGTCTGGTCGACGGACACTTCGGACTGCACACCCACAACGCGCTGATGTCCTACCAACGCGAATACGGCCTGACGCCCGACGGCATCTGCGGCCCAGAGACGTTGCGCTCCTTGTACTTTCTCGGCTCCCGCGTAACGGGCGGCTCCCCGCATGCGATCCGCGAGGAGGAGTTGGTGCGCCGATCGGGCCCGCGGCTTTCCGGTAAGCGCGTCATCATCGACCCGGGTCGCGGCGGCGCCGACCGCGGGATCATCACGCGCGGCCCGTCCGGGCCGATCAGTGAATCGGACATCCTGTGGGACTTGGCTTCTCGGCTGGAAGGCCGCATGACGGCCATCGGGATGGAGACGTTCCTGTCGAGGCCGGCCAACCGCAGCACCTCTGATGCCGAACGCGCCGCGACCGCCAACACCGTTGGTGCCGACTTGATGATCAGCCTGCGCTGCGCCACCCAGCCGAGTCCGCTGCCCAACGGCGTCGCATCGTTTCACTTCGGTAACTCGCACGGCTCGGTGTCCACCATCGGGCGCAATCTCGCGGACTTCATCCAGCGAGAAGTGGTGGCCCGCACCGGATTACAGGACTGCCGCACACATGGGCGCACCTGGGACCTGCTTCGCCTCACCCGCATGCCGACCGTTCAGGTCGACATCGGCTACATCACCAACCCGTGCGACCGCGCAATGCTGGTGACCACCCAGGCCCGCGATTCGATCGCCGAGGGAATCCTGGCAGCGGTCAAGCGGTTGTATCTGCTCGGCAAAAACGACCGTCCCACAGGCACTTTCACGTTCGCCGAGTTGCTCGCGCACGAGTTGTCCGTGGAGCAGGCGGGCCGACTCAGCCGGTAGCGTCCACCCGGCCGGCGCCGGCACCCACAGGCTGCATTTGCGCGCTTTGCAGCAGCCGATCGAGCGCGGCCTCCACTTCGGCCTTCCAGCCCAGGCCCTGGTTCAGCTCCAGGCGCAGCCGCGGGAAGTAGCGGTGCGGCGCGATGACGGTGAAGCCCACGTCCTGCAGGAAGTCGGCGCCGATCATGCACTGGTCGAACGAGCAGTCCCCGAACGGCTGCACCACCGACCGGACATCCGGCGGGGCGGTGCGATGGTCGACCAGCTCGTCGGCCTCGGTCGTACGACCAAAGGCTTCCAGGGCGCGCACCCCGCGTCGTATCAGGTCGGCGACCGCCTGCGCAATGAGGCTGTCAGCCAGTGCCTCGGGATGACCGGGCTCGACACCCATCGACGTCAGCAACACCGCGTCCGGGCTGACCGGGCCGGTGGGAAATGCGGCGGCGCGAGGAACCCTGCCCGGCGGCGCATAGAGGGCATATCCGACGCAGGCCGCGTCCCGCTGGGCCTCGCCGCCGTCGTCGCGGCCCTCGTCGCGGTCCGCGCCCACGGGCACTGCCAGCTGACCGCACGCGCCCCACTCGAGCATGACCATCGAGAGCCACGCTTCCTTCTCGAACTCCGGGTCGGCGAAGTGATCGTCGCGGCCGAGAACGGTCGGGTCGACCTCCCAGAACACGCAACGGCGGGCATGCTTGGGCAGCTGCTCGAAACATTCGAGCCGCAGCGGCGTGATTCGGGCGGACACTACGCTCTCGGGCCTCCATGGGGTGCGACTGCCCAAGGCAGCGCTTCCAGAATAGGAGAGGGTGAGCGTGCTAGGCCAGTTTCGGCCGTCTTGCATTCGCGGTCTCCTGGATCGGCGTGAAATACCCTGAGACACACAATCTTTCGTTCCAAGATCACCTGCGGGTCGCAAACCGGTCAGGATGCCGTCACAGTGACGTATCGGGTTGGTGTCGGCGGGTGCGCAGAATCAGCCTCGTGCGCCGTCCATCAGGCTCACGATTCGCTGCAGGTCTTCGACCGAGCCGAACTCGACGACGATCTTGCCCTTGCGTTTGCCCAAGGTCACCGTCACCCTTGTGTCGAACGTGCCCGACAGCCGTTCGGCGACGTCCTGCAGGCCGGGCATCTGGATCGGCTTGCGTCGGTGACCCGGCGGCGGTGTGCTGTCGCCGCGGTTGGCCAACGTGACGGCCTCTTCGGTGGCCCGGACGGACAGGCCCTCGGCGACGATCCGTGCTGCCAGCTCCTCTTGCGCCTCCGGCCCGCCTTCCAGCGAGAGCAGCGCCCGGGCATGACCGGCCGACAGCACCCCGGCGGCAACTCGGCGCTGCACGGCGATCGGCAGCCGAAGCAACCGGATCATGTTGGTGACGAGCGGCCGTGACCGCCCGATCCGGGTGGCGAGCTCGTCGTGGGTGACGCCGAACTCCTCGAGCAGCTGCTGGTATGCCGCGGCTTCTTCCAACGGGTTCAGTTGCACGCGATGGATGTTCTCCAAGAGGGCGTCGCGCAGCATGTTGTCGTCGCTGGTCTCGCGGACGATCGCCGGAATCGTCGTCAGCCCCGCTTCCTGGGCGGCGCGCCAGCGCCGCTCGCCCATCACCAGCTGATAGCGACCGGCGGAATCCGGCGAGCGCACGACGATCGGCTGCATCAGGCCGAACTCGCGGATCGAATGCACGAGCTCCGCCAGTGCCTCCTCGTCGAACACCTGCCGGGGTTGCCGCGGGTTCGGGACGATCAGCGCCGGGTCGATTTCGCGGTAGACGGCGCCGACCGGGACGAGGTCGGCCGCCGGCGCGCCGCCCAAGACCACGTCTGCCGCCGCATCCCCCAGCCGCGGACCGAGACCCGCTGCGCCGCTTTCCGAGGGGCCGGTCGGGATCAGCGACGCCAGGCCGCGGCCGAGTCCGCCTTTGCGGCGCGATGCTTGTGTCATCCGTGCCTCCTCTTCACACCACTGGTCATGGCCGCCCGCCTCGCTCCGCGAGTTCGCGGCTCGCGTCGAGGTAACTCATCGCGCCGCGCGAGCCGGGGTCGTAGTCGATGATCGTCATGCTGTAGCCCGGCGCTTCGGAAACCTTCACGCTGCGCGGGATCACCGTCCGCAGCACCTTGTCGCCGAAGTAGCGGCGCACTTCTTCGGCCACCTGGTCGGCCAGCTTCGTGCGGCCGTCGTACATCGTCAAGACGACGGTCGACACGTTGAGCGCAGGGTTCAGGTGGGCCTTGACCATCTCGATGTTGTTCATCAGTTGTGACACCCCCTCCAACGCGTAGTACTCGCACTGGATCGGGATCAGTACCTCCGGAGCGGCTACCAGCGCGTTGATGGTGAGCAGGCCCAGCGACGGGGGGCAGTCGATGAAGACGTAGTCGAAGTCCGTGGTGTCGAGGTCGGCGAGCGCGGTTCGCAACCGGTTCTCGCGGGCCACCATGCTGACCAACTCGATCTCGGCGCCGGCGAGGTCGATCGTGGCGGGCACGCAGAACAGCTGATCGTTGTGCGGGCTTCTCCGCAGCGCGTCGGCGAGGCGAATCTCGCCGAGGAGTACCTCGTACGACGACGGGGTACCGGCGTGCCGGTGTTCGATGCCCAGCGCGGTGCTGGCGTTGCCTTGTGGGTCGAGGTCGATCACCAATGTCTTGATTCCCTGCAGCGCCAGCGCGGCGGCCAGGTTCACCGCGGTGGTCGTCTTGCCGACGCCGCCCTTCTGGTTCGCGATGGTGAAGACCCGTCGGCGGGCGGGGCGGGGAAGGCGGGGGTGGGTGGTGTGCAGGACGCGCATCGCCCGCTCGGCCGCAGCGCCGATCGGTGTGTCGGCCGAATCGCCCTCCCACCCGGTTTCGGTTTCACGTGAAACATCCGGCGCCGACGAGTTCTGGTCGGCCGCTGCCTCTGATGTCACGATCGCCTTCCCCTCCGCGCCCGCCTCGGCAAGGACTGTGGCGGCACGATGCTCGCCCGCTCCGCGACCACTACGGTGGCCGGCGGATCTACGTAGTCCCCGCCACATCTCACCACCCTTACAGCCTTGCCGCCCAGCGACTCCATCACACGCCGGTTCTCCACTACTTCTTCGTCGGCTCGTTCGCCCTTGATGGCGAGCAAGCGGCCGCCGGCGGCGAGCATCGGCAGCGTCCACGCCGCCAACTTGTCCAAGCCGGCAACTGCGCGACACACCACGACATCCACCCCGCCCAGCTGCTGCCGAACCGGTGGCTCCTCTGCCCGCCCGCGGACCACGGTGGCGCTGATCCCGAGTGCGTCGACGACTTCGCTCAGAAATGTCGCCCGTCTCAGCAGCGGCTCGAGAAGCGTGACATCCAGGTCGGTTCGTGCCAAAGCGAGTGGGATCCCGGGCAGGCCGGCGCCGCTGCCCACATCCACCACGCGCGCCCCCTCCCCGATCAGTTCCTCGACCACTGCACAGTTCAACAGGTGACGGTCCCAGATCCGGTCGACCTCCCGCGGGCCGAGAAGACCGCGTTCGACCCCGGCCGTCGCGAGCAGCTCGGCGTAACGGACCGCGAGATCGAACCGACCGCCGAACACACTCCGGGCGACCGCCGGCGCTTCCGGCAGCTCGGCATGTTTCACGTGAAACATCCTCCCGGGCTCCTGGCGGTACACCGGAACTACATCGCTGTAACTCGTGTGGCGCTGGGCTACTTGTCGACGAGCACGACGACGCGGCGCGCCGGCTCCTGGCCTTCGCTCTCGCTGCGCACCCCGGCGACGGCAGCCACAGCGTCATGGACGATCTTGCGTTCGAACGGCGTCATCGCTGCCAGCTGCTCACGCGTGCCCGTCTCGAGGACGCGCTGGGCGACCTTCTGACCCAGGGCCGCCAGCTCGTCGCGCCGGCGGCGGCGCCAACTCGCGATGTCGAGCATCAGCCGGCTCCGCTCCCCCGTCTTCTGGTGTACGGCCAGACGGGTCAGCTCCTGCAACGCGTCGAGCACCTCCCCGCGACGGCCGACGAGCTTCACCAGATCCTCTCCGCCGTCGATGCTGACCACGGCCCGGTTGCCTTCGACGTCCAAGTCGATGTCACCGTCGAAGTCCAGCAGGTCGAGTAGTTCCTCGAGGTAATCGCCGGCGATCTCTCCCTCGGCCACCAGCCGCTCCTCGAGATCGCTGGTCTGGACGGGTGCGGCCTGCTCATCGCCGTCGTTGCGGTCGCCCTCGTCCGAGCCGTCGTCGTC
>JBAPQQ010000301.1:0-10662 GCA_049280695.1 Mycobacterium sp. | reverse complement strand
GATCAGAGCACCGTCGACAATGCGCTGACCAAGAAGGCGCAGACCGTCGAGATTCTTCCGAGCGACTCCGCGTTCAAGACCAACGGCTGCCAGCCGTGGCAGCTGACCGACGCCGCCGCGCCGGCCGGTGTGCCCCCGCAGCTGGCCGGCCTTCAGTTGCAGGGCATGCTCGCCGACGTCTACGCGCGCGCGGGGCGTGTGCCCGGCTAAGTCGCTTCAACGGTCGTTTCAAACAAGACCGGTCGGGCAAGCCTGCGAGATGGAGACCGCCGAGTACGCTCCCGGCCGACTTGTCGACCTCTTCGGTGAACCTGCGCAACCAGCCGTTCTGCTGTGGCACGGCGCGCAGACCGACGCCCGTGCGGCCGTGCGGACGCTCGCCGAACTGATCGCCGGTCACGGTGTCCGTGTGGTGGTGCCCGACTGGAACTCGCACACCGGCGACCGCGGGCGCGCCGACCTGCTGCGGTCGGTGCAGTTCGCCAGGGAGCGCGTTGCCGATCCCGACGGCCTCGTACTCGCCGGTTGGTCGTTGGGCGGTGTCGCAGCGGCCGGACTCACCGTTCATGCGCGTGCGCATGGCGTGCGGTTCGCCCACACCGTCTGTCTGGCGGGCGCCTTCATGGTCGACGACCCGATCTCCGGCGGCGACGTCGCCGCGGCGCTGAGCGGCGCGGACCCGGCACCGTTCACCCTCCTGCACGGAGTGGCCGACGACGTGGTTCCGGTCACCGCGAGCCGGGACTTCGCCCGGGCGCTCGAGGCGCACGGGTGGCCGGTCGAATCGGTCGAGTTGGCCGCCGACCACGGGTCGATCGCCGGGGCCAGGTATGACGCGGTCGCCGACCGGTACACGGCGGCGGCCGACCCGGACACGACAGCCGTCGCCGCCGGCGTCGCCGCCCGCATCGCGGCACTCAGTAGTCGATGACGGCGGGCTCTTTGCGTTCGGTGATCGGCCGCGCAAGCTCCTGCTCGTCGCAGATGCGTTGAAGCTGCTTCAGTGTGTCGTCGAGGCCCGGGCCCAGCCTCGGTCCCGCGGTGAAGGTCGCCGGCAGATGCTTCATCCCCTGGATCACGCCGATGGTGTCGTAGTGCACGGTGCCCTCGGGGTCGCATCGATAGTCGGGCATCCGGTCGAGCACGGCGGTCAGCATCCGCTTGAAGACGATTCGCGCGAGGTTGGACCCGATGCACCGGTGGATGCCGAGCCCGAAGCTGAAGTGCCGGTTGGCGCCGCGGTCCAGAACCAAAGCGTTCGGATCGTCGAAGAGCTTGGGGTCGCGGTTGGCCATCGCCCACGAAATCCACAGCCGCTCCCCCTCTGTCAACCGCACGCCTGCGATCTCGCAGTCGTGTGCCACCGTGCGGCCGTCACCCGGCGCAGGCGTGAAGAACCGGAGGAACTCCTCGGTTGCGCAGTCCAGGAGGTTGTCGCGGTTTCGGCTCAACCGCGCGCGTTCCTGCGGATGCTCCGAAAGCCATTCGAGCGCATGGGCCGTCAACGCAGTGGTGGTGTCGAAGCCGCCGCCGATCAGCAGAGTGAGCATCCCGAGCAGTTCGATCTCGGGTGCCGGTTCACCATTGATCCGCAGCTTCACCAGTGCGTCGATGAGACCCGGGCGCGGTGTCTGGCGTACCTCGGCGATATTGCGCAGCAGGTCAGCGGCCATCGCCGCATACATCTCCGCCACCCGCGGCACGTCCGGCGAATCGGCAGGCGTATACACCTGCGCATGCGCCGGCTCGTTGTAGAGTTGCCAGTCCTGGAGCGGTATGCCCATCAGCGCCAAGGTCAGCACGGCGGGGACGACGTTGGCGAGGTCGTCGACGAAATCGATTCGGCCGTCTTGGATTCTCTCGTCGAGACAGGCCCTGACGATCTCGTCGACGACCGGTATCCACCGATGCACCGCCGCGGGTGACAGGTACGGGTTGAGCACAGCACGGTAGAGCCGGTGCTCGGGTTCGTCCATCTCCAGGATGCCGCCGCGGAAGTACGCCGAGTACTCCTGCTGCGGAATCTGAATGCCTTTGTAGCCCTTTCGTTCGCCGTTGACGTCGTTGTCGTTGGACAGGTGGGTGCCCCGGGCCAGTTCGAAAACCTGCCGGCCGCCGGCGACGACCCAGTGCCCGCCGTAGGTGTCGGTCCACGCCACCGGATAGCGGCTTTGCATCTGCTCGGTGACCGTCCGGAACTGTTCTCGGTATTGCGGGGTGTGACGATCGAAGTGGTAGTGCGGGCAGTCGCTGTGGGTGTCCAGAGTTGTCTCGTCCTGCATCGCGCCTTCCTTCGATTCAGCGTCGTCGATGTCAAGTGTCGCTGGACATGCCCGTCGAATGTCGCGTTTTTGTACGGTGAAATTGTGAATATGTCGGCGGACCTGACAACTGTTGGTCACACGCTGGGGCGATGCTGTCGTCCCGGCCGGAAACGTGATGATCTTCGTCGCCCCGCAAACCGAAGTCCCTGTGCTACAGGCGCTCTCGGCTACACTGGTCGGCGGTTGCACTGGTGAGCGATACCACGCGGAGAACGCCGGACGACGGCTTCGAGTTCGTCATCGCGGAACCCGGCGTCGAACTCGCGGTGCAACGATCCGGTGAAGGTCCGACCGTTCTACTGGTCGGCGGCCTCGGCATGCCAAGCATCACGTGGGACGTTTGCGGACTCCCCCGGTCCCTTGTCGACGCGGGGTTCCAGGTCATCGCCTACAACGCCCGAGGAATGTCACCATCCTCCGCGCCGCCCGCGCCGTACTCGGTGGCCGGCCTGGCCGGCGACGCCGCCGCCATACTCGACCATTTCCAGGTGGGGCACGCCACGGTCATCGGCTACTCGATGGGCTGCTACATCGCGCAGACGCTGCTGCGCAGCCGGCCGGAGCTGGTGCGTGCGCTCGTCTTGTTCGCCGGCCTCCAGCCCTCGCCGGTGGGCGCGATGGTTGGAGAGATGGAACTCGCCCTGATCGAGCGCTACGGCGAGGTGCCGCCTGAGGTACTGGTCTTCGAGCAATTGCTGACCACTCTTCACCCGCCGATGCTGCAAGATCCGGCGACCGTGAAGGGCTGGCATCAGGTGCTGTCGGTTGGCTACGAGAGCGGGTGGGCCGGACCTGAGGGGTTCAGGGGGCAGCTGACCGCATCGCACGAGTGGATTACGGCCGGCGAACCGACCCCGGAGCATCTCGGCGCGATCGACGTACCCACACTCGTCCTGGCCTTCGAGCACGACCTGTTCTTTCCGCCGGCACTCTGCGAGGCGACAGCTCGACTGATTCCCGCCGCAGAGTATGTACAGATCGACGGCGCAGGCCACGGCGGCATCTTCACCGGCCCCGGCGACAGCGTCGCCCGGATCACCGAGTTCTGCCGCGCGCACCGGGAGAGTTGATCTTCGCGCGTGCCGGCCAGTTACGCGGGCCCGCGATTCGAATCGGCAGAGCTGTCGCCGTCCCACTCGTGGTCGTGCATGAACGCCTCCGGGATGTTCACGCGATAGCGGGCGGCCTCGGCAAGGATATTTCCCATCGCCAGCGGGAGCGCCAGGCTCGGCGCCAGATCGCGGCGCGTGAAGATGACCTCGTCAGTACTCAGGAAATCCCGCAGGAATCCGCGGAACGTGTTGCCCTTCAGCGACGATTTGCGCCACCCGTACATCAGCATCCCCGGGCCCAGCATCTTGCTCGCGCCCGGCTCGGGCACGATGACCTCGTCGTTGACACCGAAAAAGGCCCTGTCGACCCCCGTTTCCGGATCGAACAACAGAATGCCGCTGGTGGCCCGCGGATTACATTCGACCGTGAAGAGGCCCCGCCCCGGCACCTCGACGAAATCGAGACCGATCTGCCCGGTGAGATTGAATGACTTGACGCATTCGTGCACCCATGCGTTGATGCCCTCGTGCTGGACGGACTCGAACGTCAGAGCCGACGTGCCGTCGATCGCGTAGCGCACCGGGTAGACGGCGTGGGCTTTCACGTGACCGTTGTGACAGACGGAATACGAGCAATAGTTCGTGCCGGTCGCCCACTCCTGTGCGATCCACGGATTGCCCGCCTCGAAACTCAGGCCGCGCGGGGCCTGCCCCGGACGCACCTTGTAGACGTCCTGGGAGCCCCGCGAGTAGACGCGCTTGAGGGCGAAGGTCTGGTCGAAGTCCAAGGCCTCGAGCTCTTCCTGGCTGCGGACCAACGCGAACTCCAGGGTGGGCAAGCCCAGCGTCTTCAGCGCGGCCTGGAACTCGTACTTGTTCTCCAGCCGGGCCTCGACATCGAAGTCGGAGAAGAACAGCGTGCAGCCGTCGGGGAACAGGTCGGGGTACCGCTTGACCGTGTTTGCCATGATCTCGGTCCCCTCGTGCACCGGCACGACTAGGTCCACGCCCTCCTGGTGGGCGATATGCGCGACGGCCTGCGTCCACTCGACCGGTTCATATCTCGGCCGCGGTGTACGGAACGTCTTCTTGACCAGGGAGCAGAACCTACTGATGGGAAAGGGCACCGAGTCCGAGATCAGGACATTGTGTCCCGCGGCGCCCATCAAGCGGGCCAGGTGGAGTGACAGGAACGACCGACCGAAGGTGATCAGCACAGTTCTTCCGCTAAGACTGGACATCTAACCTCCCGCTGACCACCACGACCAACGGCCAGAGCATTTCGGCTGTGGCCATTATTCGTTCGCTCAGCCCCAAATGGACGCCCCGCACGAAGTCGACGTAAAGCCAGGCAACCAAGGCCAAGAGCACCACTGACACCGATACCGCCCATCCAACATGCTGTGCCCGAGCCCTCGACGGGTCGAGCGAGACGGTGAGCACAGGCCAGACGGCCAACAGAATCGCGGCAATACCGGCCGCCGCTATGCGCGGGGCGGCCGCCAGCAGAACAAGGGGTGCCGCCGCCGCCGAAACAACCGCCCAACGGGGCACTGTCAACCGCATGACCACAGTTCGCGGTTACCCAGATTCGCGCCAGGGATGATGGTCTTCCAGCAAATTCACAGCGGTTGCGCCTCCGGTGGTGGGTAGGACCAACCCATGTCATTGTTTGATCTAGCCCTGATGCCCGTCCGCTTGGCGCGACGAATCGGCGCCGTGAACCGGGCTACCGGCAATTTCCCGCCGGATCCCGAGCTGGTAGTCGTCAACGGATTGCCCGAGGGTGTACCGGCGGCGGCGTTGCGACCCGAACCCCAGCTGCCATCGCCCGACGGTTGGCCCTTCGGGGAGGCTTTCTCGCGCACCTGCGGTACGGCCCGATTCGCCTCCGGCGCCCTCTTTTGGACCGACTTCCTTTACGACGACCACGGGGCGACCGGCTTGCGAGTAACTGCACCGGTGGGACGCCTGGTGCCCGCAAAAGGGACATACGTCTATCCAGCCGGGCCGGCGGCCGGTAATGGCGCCGATATCTTTCGCGTCGCGATCGGTCTGACTGAGACGCACACCTGGTGGCGTATCGATTGGAATACGTTGCTCGATCCGTCCGTGCCTATCGCCCTTTTCACGTTCGATACGGGATCCGGCCGAGCCACAAATGGTCAGTGGCCTGCGGAGGCAGGCATTCGCTCCGCCGGTATCGATCTGGCCCTGCTGATCTCCGGTGCAACCGCACACTTGATCGACCTGGCAACTGATGCGAGGACGACGGTCGTGCACACGGTCGACATGGCGTCGCGATCCTTTCTGGCACAGGTCCCGCGCCGGGTGTTCGAACCCAGCGGGACGTGGAAGGTTCGGCTGGCGGCCGGCCTTGCCAACGCGTCAGGTGACGGGTTCGCCGACGTACCCGAGGAGCACGGGGCGCTCTCGGGCCAGCCCAACGTTTACAACGTCGCTTTCCGCAGTTATGAGCAGGAGCCCGCACACCACAACTTTTGGACAGAACAGGCGCAGGCCGCGGCCCTGACCGATGGCGATGTCTCGCAGTTCTCGTTGGCTGTTTCCTGGGACAAGCTCGCGTCCGGTCTCACAACCGATGAGCCGATCGTGGCCGGCATCTCGACGCGGTGGTATGCCTCTTCGGTTGAGCTGGGTCAGGGTGTAGACGAAACGAAATTCCTTTCGAACAAGCCCCAGTTCCTGGGCCGGGTACAACCGTATTCAGTGTGTCTGCCGGAGACATTCGCATCTGGAGAAAACTCGTCGCTGACCCTGCTGATGCACTCGATCGCGATGGGACAGAACCAGTTCGCCGCGGTCGATTCACGGCTATTGCGGCAGCTCAGCGACGGACGGCAGTCAGTGGTGGCTACCCCGCTGGGCCGCGGACCGTCGTCTTGGTACTTCGACGAGGGTGAGCTCGACGTGTGGGAGGTCTGGGCGCGGGTGGCTGAACAGCTCGGTACTGATCCCAACCGAACGGTGATCGCGGGCTATTCGATGGGCGGCTATGCGGCCTACAGGCTTGGACTGACCTATCCGTCCGTGTTCGCACAGGTCGTTGTTTTTGCGGGGCCCCCGACCTGCGGGGTGCGGCTCTTGCCCGAGATTGACGTGCCCGCCACACTAAACCCCGATTCGCATTGCGCACGGGAAGGCGAAACCTGGCCGCTGCTCGGCAATGCCCGGTGGCTCCCGTTCATCATCGCCCACGGCCTACTAGACGAGTTCGTGCCAATTTGGTCGGTCGTGCAGCAGGTGCTGCGGCTCGATCGGCTCGGCTACCGTTATCGGTTCACCGTCTATCCGGCCGAAGACCACGTGGCCATGGCAGTTCAAGGCAAGTTTGACGACTCGGTCGCGCACATGGGCACCGGCACACGAAAGGCCGATCCCGGACATATCACGTTCACGTGGTATCCGCAGCACGCGCGATCGGATTTGGGCGTTGGGCCGCACCGAGTTTGGTGGTTATCCGACCTGCGCGCTGCTCCGCACATCGCATCGAGGCGGGGCGCGGTCGCCACGGTGAACGCGCGGGCGTACGCCCGACCGGACCCTACGTACAAGACCCGACGGCGGGGCGGGTTGGTCTTGAACCTCAAGCCGATGCCGGGTCTGCACAGCGAACAGGTCTGGCATCGTGGGCGGCGCGCCAATGCCCAACCCCTCCTGACGTTGAAACTCAAGGGCGTCGCCGGTGTCAAGGTGGACGTCGTCAGGTCCGGGCTTGCAACGCTGCCGCGTTCAACGATGGAGGTCACTACTGACAGCGAGGTGTCGATCGGACTGGACCGATTGCCACCTCACACCTCGGTGCAAGTGGATGGCACAACAGCGGGTACGACCGTGGTCCTGCCGCCAGGCCGGCACCGGCTCGTGTTGAGCGCAGAACCGAGCGGCGGCACCGTCGACAGCTAGGGGTCTGTGTGGCAATTATTTGGCTGGTTGCAGGTTATGCTGGGTCAGTGAGTCCGGAGACGGTGCAACGGGTTTGGGCTGCGCGCGGGCTCAAACGCCACCGTGTCGAGGCGCTCAGTGGTATTTGGTATGGACGAAAGTCAAACGGCATTTCCGGTTCCATCTGCACATCAATCCCACCTGGTCGAGCTGGCGCAACCTCGCCGAACGAATTTTTCGCGAATTGGCCGACAAGAACCTGCGCCGCGGCAGCTTCCCCAGCATCGCTGACCCGATCGCCAGCACCGAGCTGGACCCAACCGTCACCAACGCAATGGCCAAACCCCTGATCTGGACTGCCACCGCCGAGTCCATCGGCGAAGAAGTCCGGCGACGACACTTCGCATTCAATCGGTCAGCCAATACGCACCACCAGCAGGCTCGCAAGTGACTCTGCCGCAGCCGGACCCAGCGGCCCCACACCTGGCCGACGTGGTGCCGTCCGTACTGGCGGCGATGGGAATCGGGGAATTCGAGAGTCGAATTCCGTTGCAGGAGAACATTTCCGGCGCCTGCGTGTTGCTGATCGACGGCCTGGGAGCCGAGCTGCTGGACACCTACGCTGCCGACGTACCCGTCTTGGCCGGCCTGCGCGGGCGGACTCTGCAGGTCGGCTTCCCGGCCACTACGGTTGCCGGGCTCGCGGCGCTCGGCACCGGCTGCCGCTCCGGCGAGCACGGCATGGTCGGCTACTCCTTCCGGCTGCCGGGGGTCGGCCTGTTCAACGCATTGCGGTGGCGGCCGCATCCGTGGGGTGAGGATCTGCTGGACGTGGTCGCGCCCGACCAGGTGCAGCCGATGCCGACGACGTTTCAGCGGGCCGCAGCGGCGGGTGCCTCGGTGAGCGTCATCTCCGCAGCGGAGTTCGCCCAGTCCGGTATGACGCGGGCGGTACTGCGCGGCGGCCGCTACATCGGCGTGCACGCCCTCGGCGACCTGGCCGCGGGTGTGCGGGGGGTTGTCGTCGATGGCGGGTTCTGCTACGGCTACCACGGCGAGCTCGATCTCCTCGGCCATCTCTACGGTCCCGGTTCCGCGGCATGGCGCATGCAACTGGGCCAGGTGGACCGCCTGGTCGAATCGGTGGCAGAAAACCTGCCGCCCGGCGGGTTGCTAGCGGTCGTGGCCGACCACGGCATGATCGCCGCGGAGACAGCGGACGTCGTCGACCTCGACGACTGCGAGCCGCTGCTCGACGGCGTGCAGGCCATCGGCGGAGAGCCCCGCGCCCGGCACGTCTACGTCGCGGATGGCGCGACCGAGACGGTGCTCGCCGCTTGGCGCGACATCGTGGCTGAGCGGGCGTGGGTGGTGACGCGCGACGAGGCCATCGCAGCCGGTTGGTTCGGTGATCGCGTGAGCGACGAGGTGCGCCCCCGGATCGGCGACGTGGTGGCGGCGGCGCGCGGCTCGAGCGTCCTGGTGCGCCGGGCGGTGGAGCCACTGGAGTCGTCGCTGATCGGGCATCACGGATCGTTGACCCCTGCCGAGCAGCTCGTTCCGTTGCTGCTGGTGTACGGCTGACGAGACACCCGGAATCGCTACCCGGATGAGATGTCTTGTCGCAGAAGCTCGTCGACCGCTGAGAGCGTTATCGGATCGACGATGCACGTGAAGTGGTTGCTGTCCGGCGTCTCGACCACACGCACGGCCGGGTTCGTCGACAACAGACCGGCCACGGCGCGGTCCGGGACGATCAACGCACCGTTGAGCGGCTTGAGCGCCCGGATGAGCAGCGTCGGCATCGTCAGCGCCCGCCAGTGGTCGCTCCAGTCGCCCGGCCAGTCCTGGTAGAGATCTTCCTCGGCCGCCCCACGAAAGGTGGACGGCCGCCACAGCCCGTCGGCGAACTGCTCGAGTTCGTAGGTGTAACAGGCATCCCAGAATGCAGACCACGGTTCGATCACCCCGTCCGCGCGGATCGCCTCGATGTACGCGTCAGGTGTCGCCACGACGGCGTCGAGGCGGTCCAGACCGGCGCGAATCGGCACGAGAGCAGCCCGATCCGACGGCCCGGCATGGTCGATCAGCGTGACGCTACGCAGCCGCGCAGGAGCGAACAGGGCGAGTCGCATGCAGATCAGCGCGCCCAGCGACCACCCGGCGACGTCGAACTCGTCGGCACCCAACTGATCGGCGACAGCGAGGACGTCGCGGGCGTGGTTGTCGAGTCCGTAGGTGCCCGGCGGCGTCACCTCGCTGCGGCCGCGGCCCCGGAGGTCGAAGGCGACGACCTGACGCTGCGGCCCGCCCAGCCGCTCTCCCAGCTCCGCGAAGGCAGTCAGGTTGGCCGACAGGCCGTGGACGCACAAGAGCAGTGGCGCACCTTCGTCACCCCACCGGCGTGCACGGATGCGCCCGGAGGGCAGGCTCAGGTCGAAGTCCACCCGTCGAACTCTACGGCGGCGACATCGGTAACGTGTCCCGCATGACCGCTGCCCCGATTCAGGACATTCCGCTCACCATGCTCGACGGCGATCCAATCTCCTTGTCGCAGTTCGCCGATCGGGCCGTGCTGGTGGTCAACGTCGCCTCCAAGTGCGGCCTCACGCCCCAGTACGCCGCGTTGCAGAAGCTGGCCAGCGACTACGCCGACCGCGGGCTGACGGTCATCGGTGTGCCCTGCAACCAGTTCATGGGCCAGGAACCCGGCAGCGCAGAGGAGATCAACACGTTCTGCTCGACGACCTACGGCGTGACCTTTCCGATGCTGGAGAAGACCGACGTGAACGGCGCCGGCCGGCACCCGCTGTACGCGGAGCTGACGCAGACGCCCGACGCCGACGGCGTCGCCGGCGACGTGCAGTGGAATTTCGAGAAGTTCCTGCTGGCCCCGGGCGGGCGGATTGTCAACCGGTTCCGGCCGCGCACCGAGCCCGACGCGCCCGAGGTCGTCGCGGCGATCGAGGCGGTGCTGCCGGCGTAGAAAGTGCCCGTGCGACACTCTCGGGATGGTTGTCGCAATAGCTCGTCCGAAACTGGAAGGCAACGTCGCCGTCGGCGAAGACCGTCAGATCGGGTTCGCCGAGTTCGGCGCTCCACAGGGACGCGCGGTCTTCTGGCTGCACGGAACCCCGGGCGCTCGTCGCCAGATTCCCACCGAGGCCCGGGTCTACGCCGAACGCGAGCACATTCGGCTGATCGGGATCGACCGGCCCGGGATCGGGTCGTCGACGCCATACCAGTACGAAACCGTCGCGACGTTCGCCGATGACCTGCGCACGATCGCGGACACGCTCGGGATCGACCAGATGGCCGTCGTGGGGTTGTCCGGCGGCGGCCCGTACACGCTGGCCTGTGCCGCAGCGATGCCCGAGCGC
>JBAPQQ010000300.1:0-16416 GCA_049280695.1 Mycobacterium sp. | reverse complement strand
CGACATCCTTGCAATCGCGACCCTGCTCGATCATCGTGATCACCCCGGCCAATTGGCCCTGCGCGCGTCGCAGCCGATTCAGCACTGCGGCGACGCTGCTTTCGTCACCAATCATCGTCTGTCCCTTTCATCTGTGATATGTCCGATCTTACCCGTGGGGGTATACAGCAGCAGGTTACGTCGCGCCGGCGCCTATGTGCCGACGAGAAATCAGCCGCCGCACCGGGCAGTGGGTGCTTCGAGTGCAGGCCAGGTAGACCCCGGCTGCAATCAACGTCAGGCCGGCCACCGCGGCGCCGATGACCGGGGTGGTCTCCTCGGCCAGGATCACCGCAGCCATCATCAGCACGAACCAGCCGAAGAGCCTTCGCAGCGCGTTCGGGTCGATCCGGCCGACGAGGCGTCCGCCGACGACGGCGCCGACGACAGCGGCACCGGTCACCATCGCGGCCAACCGCAGGTCGATGTGCTCGGTGGTGAGGTGACCGGCCAGTCCGGCGAAGGACTGCATCGCGATCACCACGAGCGACGTGCCGACAGCGGCGGGCATCGCCAACCCGCCCAGGATGGCGAGTGCGGGCACCAGCAGAAAACCTCCGCCGGCGCCGACGAGGCCGCTGACTGCACCGACGCCAAGGCCCAGCACCACGATCTTGAACACCGGCAGCCCGTGGCCGGTTTCGGTTGCGCCGGCACCCTTGCGCCCGCGCAACATCGCGATCGCCGCGGCGATCATGATCACCGCGAACCCGACCATCAGGGCGGTCCCGGGGATGAACGCGGCTAGCCGTCCGCCGCCGTACGCGCCGGCCATGGCGGCCACCCCGAAGTACGTCGCGATGCGCCACTGCACCCGGCCTGCCCGTGCATGAGTGATCGACCCGACCGCGCTGGTGACGCCAACCACCAACAGGGACATCGCGATCGCGTGCCGTGGCTCCATGCCTGCCACGTAGGCCAGCAGCGGCACCATGAGGATTGAGCCCCCGCCGCCCAGGAGGCCCAGCGAGATGCCGACCAGTACTGCCAGCACGACGGTCAACGCGGTCATCGCGGTCAGCTCGCCACGGCTCGCTCGGCCGGACAGCCGGTCAATTCAGCGACAACGTCCTGCAGGTCACAGCCCGCGGCGCGGTTGTAGGGCAGGCGCGAGAGCATTGATCCCATCACACAGCTGTTCGTCAGCGCTGCAACGCTCAAACCAGCGCCCATTCCGGCGGCCAGCCATTTAGCCTTCGGTGCGGCGATGCTTGCGAGGATGCTCAGGAAAACGGCAGAACCGGCAACCAGGCGAACCTGGCGTTCCAGATCCCAGCGCTGGGCACCGCTGATGACGGCGTGATTCTTCGCCTGCCAGGCGACGATCCCGCCATCCAGTACGTGGACGTTGAGCAGTCCGGCTTGACGCAACGTGTCTTCTGCCTGCGCGGCGCGCTGACCGGATCGGCAAACCAGCACGATGTCCTCGTCGAGGTGCCGGACGATTTCGTCGCGGTGCTCGCGAAGCAGGTCCAGCGGGACGTTGTACGAGCCGGCGATGTGCGCGGTCTCGAACTCCGCGGGGGTCCGCACGTCGAGAATGCGCGGGGGTGCCGAAGAGCGCAGCAGTTCCTGCAGGCCTGCCGGATCAACCGCCGCGGCGACTGATGTGGTCATGACGTTCCTTTCGAGGTGGGAACCGGTGGCTCGGTTGACATTGATACCTCCGGGGGTATATTGGAACCGATCGTACAGATACCCCCTCAGGTATCGCAACTACTCCGGAATATACCCGGCGGGGTATGCGTAATACGTACCGGTGCTTCCTACGAAAGGACGAGGGCGATGAAGTTCATCCAGTACTACCTCGACTGTCTGTCTCATGCCTCCTACATGATCGGCGACGAGACGACCGGACGGGCCGTCGTGGTCGATCCGCAGCGTGACGTGGCCGAATACCTTGCCGACGCCAAGGAACTGGGCTTCGCCATCGAACTCGTGATCGAGACGCACTTCCACGCCGACTTCCTGTCCGGCCATCTCGAACTGGCCGAGGCGACCGGGGCGAAGATCGTCTACTCGTCTGTTGCTCAGCCTGAGTTCGAGTTCATGGGTGTCGACGACGGCCAGCGCTACTCGCTGGGCGAGGTGACACTCGAATTCCGGCACACCCCCGGGCACACGCCCGAGTCGCTGTCCATCGTGGTCTACGAGCACGCCGACGACGACGAGCCGTACGGCGTCCTGACCGGCGACACGCTCTTCATCGGGGACGTGGGCCGTCCGGACCTGCTGGCATCGATCGGCTTCACGCGAGATGAGCTCGCCGACAAGCTGTATGACTCACTGCACAACAAGCTGATGACGCTGCCGGACGCCACTCGCGTCTACCCTGCCCACGGTGCGGGGTCGGCGTGTGGCAAGAACCTCTCGACGGATCTGTGGTCGACGATGAGGGATCAGAAGGCGACGAACTATGCCCTGCGGGCTCCCGACAAGCGGACGTTCGTCGAACTGGTCACCGAAGGGCAGCCGCCGGCGCCGGGATACTTCGTGTACGACGCGATACTGAACCGCAAGCAGCGCGAGCTTCTCGACGAAACCGCGATGCCGCCGGCCATGACCTACGAGCAGGTGCTCGACGCGCTCGATCGTGGTGCCATGCTGGTCGACGGGCGCGGCCCCGAGGAGTTCGCCCTGGGCCACCTGCGCCACGCCATCAACGTCGGACTCGAGGGCCGCTACGCGCCGTTCGCCGGCTCGGTCCTGCCCCCCGACGTCGACATCGTGCTGTTCACCGACCCCGGCTACGAGCTGGAGGGTAAGAATCGGTTGGCCCGCATCGGATTCGACCGGGTGATCGGCTACCTCGCCGAACCTGAGAAGGTGATGTTCGAGCACCAAGACGACGTTCAGCGCGCATCGCGGTTGACGGCCAACGCCTTTGGCGAGCGGGCGGCCGAAATCGCCAACCTTCAGGTCGTCGACGTGCGTAATCCCGGGGAGCTGGACGCGGGCATGATCCCGAACGCGATCAACATCCCGGTGGGTGAGCTTCCCGACCGCGTCGGGGAACTCGACGCCAGCCGACCGACCGTCGTGTACTGCGCCGGTGGCTACCGGTCGTCGGTGGCAGCCAGCCTGCTGCGCGAACGCGGTTTCGCCGACGTGAGCGACATCCTCGGCGGCTACACCGCCTGGGAAGAAGCTGTCCAGAACGCGTGAGCGGAGGAAAGAGGAACACCATGAGCACCGACAGGCACCAGATCCTCGTTGTCGGCGGAGGCACCGCCGGGATCACTGTCGCGGCCCGCCTGCTCCGCAAGGGCTATCGCGACGTCGCCGTCATCGAACCGTCGGACAAGCATTACTACCATCCACTGTGGACACTCGTCGGGGCGGGAAAGGCCAAAGCGGCGGCCACTGAACGCCCGGAAGCGTCCGTGATGCCCAAGGATGCGACCTGGATCAAGAACTACGTCCAGGCCGTCGACCCCGACAACAACACGGTCACATGCGCTGACGGTGCGACGTACGGGTACGACGTGCTGGTGATCTGCCCGGGAATCCAACTGGACTGGAATCGCACAGACGGCCTCGAGGAGGCGCTCGGAAAAGAGGGCGTGTCCTCGAACTACCGCTTCGACCTCGCCCCCCGCACGTGGGATCTCATTCGCGGAATGAATTCGGGCACGGCCGTGTTCACCATGCCGTCCGGGCCGATCAAGTGCGCCGGCGCACCGCAGAAGATCGCGTACCTGGCCAGCGACTACTGGCGAAAAAAGGGCGTGCTTAACAACATTGACGTCCATCTCGTCGTGCCGACTCCGCGGTTGTTCGGGATTCCGGAGATCGCGGACAGTCTCGATGCGGTTGCCGCCGACTACGGCATCACCGTGCACACCAACTCGGAGATGAGGGCCGTCGACGCGCAGGCTCACAAGGTCACGATCGCCGGCCTCGCCCCGGGCGGCACCAACACCATGCTGCCCTACGACCTGTTGCACGCGGTGCCGCACCAGTCGGCGCCGGACTGGATCAAGGCCGGCCCGCTTTCGACCGGCGATGCCAACGGCTACGTGGACATCGACAAGCACACGATGCAGCACGTGCGCTATCCCAACGTGTTCAGCCTCGGCGACGCCGGGTCGTCGCCTAACTCCAAGACCGGGGCGGCGATTCGCAAGCAGGCTCCAGTCGTCGTCGACAACATCGACGCCTACCTGAAAAACCAACCGCTGCAAGCCAGATACAACGGCTACGCGTCGTGCCCGATCGTCACCTCGTCGCACGCAATGCTGATGGCCGAGTTCGACTACGACATGAACATGCGGCCGTCGTTCCCGCTGGTGGACCCGGCGAAGCCGCATCGGGCGTACTGGTATCTGAAGAAGTACGGCCTGCCGTTCATGTACTGGAATCTGATGCTCAAAGGCCTTGCCTGAGGGCCGGGTTGACCAAACTGATTGAGGTGGAGGCGTCCGTGAACACCAGGAATCTCACCCTGAGTGATTTCGAGTCGACGATCCTCGGGAACGAGGTCGTGTTGGTCGACTTCTGGGCATCGTGGTGCGGCCCGTGCCGCGCATTCGCGCCGGTGTTCGAGCGTTCAGCGCAAGCACACCCCGACGTCGTCCACGCGAAGGTCGACACCGAAGCAGAGCTTGATCTCGCCGCCGCGGCCGAAATCCGATCCATTCCGACCATCATGGCATTCCGGGAGGGTGTGCTGGTGTACAGCGCGCCTGGTGCCCTGCCGCCAAGCGATCTCGAAGACCTCGTCGAGAAGGTCAAGGGCCTCGATATGGACGACGTCCGCGCCAAGATCGCCGCTCACCAAGCGGCGGCACGCTAACGCCGAGATTAGGAGGAACCATGTGTTATCAAGTGCGGTGCCCGAAGTGCGGTAAGACCGGCTGGGGCGGCTGTGGGGAGCATGTCGACACCGTGATGGCCTCGGTGCCTGCGGCCCAACGTTGCACCTGCAGCGAGACCCGTGATTCACCCACGGTCGAAGAGTCCCGACGGTTGTTCCGCCGGTGGCGGTAGCTGCTATCCGCGGAAGTTACATCCAGAACTGGTGTCCGGGGCGGCGTGAAGGCCTTTAGGGGTGATGCCGAAATCCAGCTTCAGCTGCAGCTTTGGTTTGGTGCGCCGTCAGGGTTTCGAACCCCGGACCCGCTGATTAAGAGTCAGCTGCTCTACCAACTGAGCTAACGGCGCGTCGAGGAGCGACCATAACAGGCTAACGCCCGCGGGCCAAAGTCGGCACCCGCACCGGAACGTCGTTACCGCGCAGTGGCGCGCCGCACCCCCGCCAAGCCCTTAGACTATTGCCAAAGAAGGTCGACGAGATAGCCGTGATGAGGTGGAGAAAGTATGTGGCAGGTCCATTCGGCGACGCGTCAGCGTCGGAATCGGTCCTGGTTGGTCGCTCTTGCCGTCATCCCTGCCCTCGTCCTGGGAGCCGGCGCGTGCAGCAGCAGTTCCGCACCGCCTGCGCCGCGAGTGATCACCGACAAAGGCACGCCATACGCCGATCTGCTGGTGCCCAAATTGCAGGCGTCGGTGAAGGACGGCGCAGTTGGTGTCGCGGTGGATCAGCCGGTTTCTGTCAGCGCCGGTGACGGCGTGCTCGGCGCTGTCAGCGTGACCAGGCCCGATGGCACACCGGTGGCCGGAAAGGTGAGCCCTGACGGCCTGACGTGGTCGACGACGGAGCCACTCGGCTACAACAAGACTTACACGCTGACGGCGGAAGCGCTGGGCCTCAGCGGCGTCACCCACCAAGAGATGACATTCAAGACGCATTCGCCCGAAAACCTGACGTCGGCCTACGTTCTGCCGAACGACGGCGAGGTCGTCGGCGTCGGCCAGCCGGTGGCGATCCGCTTCGACGAGAACATTCCCAACCGGCTCGCCGCCCAGCGCGCGATCAAGATCACCACGAATCCGCCCGTCGAGGGTGCGTTCTATTGGTTGAACAACCGTGAATTGCGTTGGCGCCCGGAGAGTTATTGGGAGCCGGGCACTCAGGTCGACGTGTCGGTCAACATCTACGGCGTCGACATGGGCGACGGACTGTTCGGCCAGGAGGACGTCACGACCCACTTCACCATCGGCGACGAGGTGATCGCGACCGTCGACGACGACACGAAGACGATCACCGTGCGCCGCAACGGCGAGGTGGTCAAGACCATGCCCACCTCGATGGGCAAGAACAGCACGCCGACCAACAACGGCGTGTACCTCGTCGGCGACCGGTTCAGTCACATCATCATGGACTCGTCGACCTATGGCGTCCCGGTCAACTCGCCCAACGGATATCGCACCGACGTGGACTGGGCCACTCAGATCTCCTACAGCGGGATCTTCGTCCACTCCGCGCCGTGGTCGGTCGGGGCCCAAGGGAACACCAACACCAGCCACGGCTGCCTCAACGTCAGTCCCAGCAACGCGATCTGGTTCTACAACAACACCAAACGGGGCGACGTCGTCGAGATCACCAACACAGTGGGGTCCACATTGCCCGGCACCGAAGGGCTCGGTGACTGGAACATTCCGTGGGAAACGTGGAAGGCCGGCAACGCCAACACATAGCGGCCAGCGCCGGTGACTGTGACCTTTGGGGTGAGTGACGGGACTCGAACCCGCGACTTCCAGGATCACAACCTGGTGCTCTACCAGCTGAACTACACTCACCATCGCCGCCCACCGATGATCGGCGGCGAACGCGATACTAGCCGCTCGTGGCCTCCGAAGCCGAATCCGCATTCCCCGACGGGGGCGTCGCCGCGGTGATCTCGGCCACGATCGCCGCGATCTCGCCGCCCGACGGCCCCGGCGGCGGGACGAAGGCGCTGCGGCGGTAGAACCGCAACTCGCGGATCGACTCGCGGATGTCGGCGAGCGCCCGGTGCGCCAGCCCCTTCTCCGGCTGGCCGTAGTAGATCTTCGGATACCACCGCCGGCACAGCTCCTTGATGGAGCTCACGTCGATCATCCGGTAGTGCAGATAGTCGTCGAGCGCGGGCATGTCGCGGGCGATGAATCCGCGATCGGTGGCAATGGAGTTACCCGCCAGCGGAGCCGTCTTCGCCTGCGGCACATGCGACTTGACGTAGTCGAGCACCATCGCCTCGGCCTCTGCGACGTCGACGGTCGAGGCACGGACCTCGTCGATGAGTCCCGACCGGGTGTGCATCTCGGTGACGACGTCGACCATCCCCGAAAACGCGTCCTCCCCGGTGTGGATCACGATGTCCACGCCGTCGCCGAGCACGTTCAGTTCGCCGTCGGTGACCAGCGCGGCGATCTCGATGAGACGGTCTTTGGCCAGGTCGAGCCCGGTCATTTCGCAGTCGATCCATACCAGTTCGTCGCGCACAGCGCTCAGATTAGGCTCTGAGGACAATGAGCACAGAATCGTCACCGCCGCCCGCCCGGCAGATCGCCGCCGGCTACACAGCCGAGGGTCAGGCTCTCGAACTCGGAACCGTCGTCGTCGACGGCGTCGCAGACCCCGGCGCGCTTGTCCGTATCCCGCTGGCGACGGTGAACCGGCACGGTCTGGTTGCCGGAGCCACCGGCACGGGCAAGACGAAGTCGCTGCAGGTGATGGCTGAGCAGCTGTCCGCCGCGGGCGTACCGGTGCTGATGGCCGACATCAAAGGCGACCTGTCCGGCCTCGCGCGGCCCGGCGTGGCCGGCGACAAGACGGCCGCCCGCGCCAAGGACACCGGCGACGACTGGGCACCCGAGGCCTATCCGGTGGAGTTCCTGTCGCTGGGCACCGGCGGCATCGGCGTGCCGGTGCGGGCGACGATCTCCAGCTTCGGACCGATCCTGTTGTCAAAGGTATTGGGGCTCAACGCCACTCAGGAGTCAACGCTCGGGCTGATCTTCCACTGGGCCGACCAGAAGTGCCTGCATCTGCTCGACCTGAAGGACCTGCGCTCAGTCATCACCTTCCTCACCAGTGACGAGGGAAAACCCGAGCTGAAAGCGCTCGGCGCCGTGTCGCCGACGACAGCGGGGGTGATCCTGCGGGCGCTGGTCAACCTCGAAGCCGAAGGTGCAGACACCTTCTTCGGCGAGCCCGAACTCGACCCCAACGACCTCTTCCGCCTGGATGCGCAGGGCCGCGGTGTCATCAGCCTGCTCGAACTCGGCAACCAGGCCACCCGGCCGGTGATGTTCTCGACGTTCTTGATGTGGGTGCTGGCCGACCTGTTCACCTTCCTGCCCGAGGTCGGCGACCTCGACAAACCGAAGCTGGTGTTCTTCTTCGACGAGGCGCACCTGCTGTTCACCGACGCGTCGAAGGCGTTTCTGCAGCAGGTGGAGCAGACCGTCAAACTGGTCCGCTCGAAGGGCGTCGGGGTGTTCTTCTGCACACAGCTGCCCACTGACGTGCCCAACGACGTGCTGTCCCAACTGGGCGCCCGGATCCAGCACGCGCTGCGGGCGTTCACGCCTGACGACCAGAAGGCGCTCTCGAAAACTGTGCGAACATATCCCAAGACCAAGGTGTACGACCTGGAATCGGCGCTGACGTCGCTCGGTATCGGTGAGGCGATCGTCACCGTGCTCTCGGAGAAAGGCGCGCCGACGCCGGTGGCATGGACCCGGATGCGCTCGCCGCGCTCGCTGATGGACACGATCGGGCCCGACACCATCTCGGCTTCCGCCAAGACCAGTGCGCTGCAAGCCAAGTACGGCCAGACCGTCGACCGGCAGTCCGCCTACGAGATGCTGGCCGCGACGCTGGCGCCGGAGCTTCAGGGCCCGCCTGGCAGTGCCACCGCTTCGGGCCGGGTGAAGAGGTCCGACGCAGCCGAGGGCGGCATGGTGCAGGACGTATTGGAAAGCTCGGCGTTCAGGAACTTCATCCGCTCGGCGGCCACGGTGGCCGGCCGCGAAATCACCCGCAGCATCTTCGGCACCGGGCGCCGGCGCCGCTAGCCGCCTCGCCGAGATTGCAACCAGTGAGGGAAAGTTCGAGTGCGCACCACGTGGAATGCAATTTCGGCGCAAGGGGCGCCGGCGCAAGCGGCGACCTAACCGCCGAGGCGTTTGTAGAACGCCCCGACGATCGGGGCCACGATGGCGCGTGGCGCGTAGCCGCTGGCCACCGACATCGCCTTCGACGTCACCCCGGGCACCACGCGCATCCTGTTGCGTTCCAACGCATCCAGCGACAGCTTCGCGGTGTGTTCGGTTGATATCCAGAGGAATTCCGGCACCAGCTTGTCGACGAGCGACGCCTCGGACTCGTCGGGTGTGTCGGTGCGTACCGGCCCGGGCGCCAGCAAGGTGACGTGCACCCCGGCTTTCTTCAGCTCGCCGCGAAGCGATTCGCTGAAGGTGTTCACGAACGCCTTCGTCGCCGCGTAAGTGGCGTTGTTCGGGATCGGTGAATTGCCGGCGGCCGAACCGGAAATCAGGATGCCGCCCGCACCACGCGAAACCATACCGGGTAGCACCGCCAGCGTAAGGTCATGCACGCCAAGCACATTCAGCTGGACCTGCGCCTTCTCGGCCGCGGGATCAAGGGACGCTACCGGCCCAAACGTCGCCGTGCCCGCATTGGCGCACATTATCGAGATATTGCGCGATGCCAGCTCGTCGGCCAGCTCGGTGCGCTCGGCGGGGTCGGCGAGGTCGACCGGCCGCACCTCCACGGTGACGCCGAAGCGGTCGGTCAACCGCGCTGCCAAAGCGTTGAGCACGTCTTCGCGCCGAGCGGTGACGACGAGGTGGTGGCCGCGCGCGGCCAGCTCGGTGGCCAGCGCTTCGCCGATGTTCTGGGACGCCCCGGTGACGACGGCACGCGCGTCGGGGCTAGGTGCGGGTACTGGCATGCCGACGATCGTAGACAGCCTGTGGATAGGCTGAGCCACCATGGCCAGTCCCGCCCCACGCGGACGCGTGCTCGCGTGGGCGCTGTGGGATTGCGGATCGACGGGCCTGAACGCGGTCGTCGTCACGTTCGTGTTCAACGTCTACCTGACCGGCACCGTCGGCGCCGGGCTGCAGGGGGCTACGTCACCGGCGAGCTGGCTGGGCCGCGCGCTGGCGGTCGGAGGCGTGCTGGTGGCACTGCTCGCCCCCGTCGTCGGAGTCTGGGTGGACGCGCCGCAGCGGCGCCGGCGGACGCTGGGATGGCTCACCGCCGGTTTGGTGTTGCTGACGTCGGGGATGAGCCTGATCCGCGACGATCCCGGCTACTTGTGGGCCGGTCTGGTGCTGCTGGCGCTGGCCGCGGCGTTCAGCGACCTTGCCAGCGTTCCCTACAACGCGATGCTGCGACAGCTGGCGACACCGGCGACCTCAGGGCGGATCTCCGGAATCGGTTGGAGCGCAGGGTATGTCGGAAGCATGGTGTTGCTTCTGCTGGTCTACGTCGGGTTCATCGCCGGAGACGGAACGACGACCGGGCTGCTGAGCATTCCGAAGGCCGACGGCCAGAACGTGCGGGCGGCGATGCTGCTGACTGCGGCGTGGATGGCCGTGTTCGCCCTGCCCGTGCTCATCGCGCCGCCCCCGGCGCACGATCTCTACGCCACCCGCCCGGCGAAAACCGGAGTGCTGGGCGCCTACCGCAAGCTGTGGTCGGACATCACCGCAGAGTGGCACCGCGACCGCAACGTCGTCTACTACCTGATGGCCAGCGCGGTTTTTCGCGACGGCTTGATGGGCGTGTTCACGTTCGGTGGGGTGCTCGCCGCCGCCGTGTACGGACTGTCGCCGGCCGACGTGCTGCTGTTCGGGGTCACGGCCAACGTGGTGGCCGCTGCGGGTGCCGTCGTCGGCGGCTTGCTCGACGACCGCATCGGCTCGAAGGCCGTCATCCTGGGTTCGCTGGCATCGATGATCGTGCTGGGTGCGACGCTGATGACGCTGTCGGGCGCCGCGGCGTTCTGGGTGTTCGGCCTGCTGCTGTGCCTGTTCGTCGGCCCGACGAACTCGTCGGCGCGAACCCTCTTGCTGCGGATGACGGCCCACGGCAAGGAGGGCGTCGTGTTCGGCCTCTACACCACGACGGGCCGGGCCGTGATCTTCCTGGCGCCACTGATGTTCTCGACGTTCGTCGACGTGTTCGGCGCCGACCGCGCCGGCATGGGTGGACTGCTGGTCGTGCTGGCGGCCGGATTCGTCGCGATGCTGCTGGTGCGCGCCCCCGCCCGCTAGCCCGACGGGCTGCAGACCGTCAAGAGCGCGCCGGAGCGCTCCTGGACTTCCACGCCACCGATGCTGATCTTGCAGGTGACGTCGCGCCCCGCGTTGATCACGGTGATGCTCGCCGAATCCTGGGCCGGCTTGGGCAGATTCACTTCCTTGCTCCATGGCAACAGGACGTTGAACTCGGTCTGCATCACGCCGCCGCTGTCGATGTACGTGATGTTGATGGCACGGCCCTGCCCGGTGACCTCGTAGCGCACCGGCTCGGTCTCGCCGGACGTGTTGGGGCTGGTGGTGGGATTCGGAAGCGTCAGCGTCGGAAGGGGAATGGGCAGGATCGATGGCAGCTCCGGCGTAGTCGTCGTGGTCCGTGGGGGTGTGCGGGGATATGTGCTCGACGGCATCGCGGGAATCGACGTCTCCTGGCGTGACGGGTTGGTGGTGACGAACACCATGAAGAGCAGCAGGCCGATGACTGTCGCGACGGCGAATCCGATCAGCGCCCACACCCACGGCCTCGGACCGCGCGGCGGTTCGGGGGGAGGCACATCGCCGGGCGGCATGGACCCGGCCGGCGGATAGGTCTGGGTCCAGTACTGCGGCAGTGGTTCGGTGGGCGCCGGGCTCGACGGCGTCGAGGCCGGCGCATAGCTGGGGCCGTACGGTGTGCTGCCGGCGTACGCGGGATCCGAATACCCCTGGTACGGACTGGTGGAGTCCGGGGGCCAGCCGGGCCGCGGCGAATCGGTCATGTCCACCTCATGGCTGCGAGGGTACCTGCGCAACGCCCACTACGGCCTGAGCCGACGTGATCATGGGCGTAGGGTCGCTGATGATGTGCGGTATCTGCGGAGAGATCCGATTCGACGGGCATTCGGCTGACGCGGCGGCGGTATCGCGGATGATGGGGGCGATGGTGCCCCGCGGACCCGATTCGGACGGTCTGGTGGCTCACGGGCGGGTGGCGTTCGGGCACCGGCGGCTGTCCATCATCGACTTGTCCGAGTGCGGTGGTCAGCCCATGGTCGACAGCGATCTCGGGCTGACGCTGGTGTTCAACGGCTGCATCTACAACTACAAGGAGCTGCGAGCAGAGCTCGAAGCTGCCGGTTACCGGTTCTTCTCGACCGCCGACAGCGAGGTGATCATCAAGGCGTTCCACAAGTGGGGAACGCGCTGCGTCGATCGTTTCAAAGGCATGTTCGCGTTCGCGATCGCCGACCGGGCCTCAGGCGTGGTGACTCTCGCGCGCGACCGGTTGGGCATCAAGCCGCTCTATTATGCCGAGTCACCGGGCAGGCTGCGGTTCGCCTCGTCGGTGCGCGCGCTGCTCGACGCCGGCGGCGTCGACACCGAACTGGATCGGGTTGCGCTGCACCACTACATGAGTTTCCACGCGGTGGTTCCGGCTCCGCACACCATCTATCGCGGTGTGCGCAAGCTGCCGCCGGCCACCGTGCGGGTGATCCAGCCCGACGGGCGCTTCACCGACACCGTCTATTGGTCACCGGAGTTCCGGCGCGATCCCGCCCGCAAGGACTGGTCCGACCGGGACTGGCAGGACGCCCTGATCGACGCGCTGCGTGTCGCGGTGTGCCGCCGGATGGTTGCCGACGTACCCGTCGGGGTGCTGTTGTCCGGCGGTATCGACTCGTCGGTGGTGGTGGCGCTGCTGGCCGAGCAGGGCCAGCACGGCCTGGCCACGTTCAGCATCGGGTTCGACCCGGCCGGCGGCCAGGCCGGCGACGAGTACCACTACTCGGACATGGTGGCCAAGGCCTTCGCCACCGATCATCACAAGATCCATATCGACGACTCGCGGCTGCTGCCCGCGCTGCCGAAAACCATTGCGGCCATGAGCGAACCGATGGTCAGCCACGACTGCGTCGCGTTCTACCTGCTCTCCGAGGAAGTCAGCAAGTCGATCAAGGTGGTGCAGTCAGGGCAAGGCGCCGACGAGATCCTCGCCGGTTACGACTGGTACCCACCGCTTGCCGACGTCCCCCGCGAACAAGTGACCGACGCCTACGCGAAGGTTTTCTTCGACCGCGACCACGGCGAAGTCGTATCGATCTTCGCTCCCGAGTACTGCGCCGAGGCCGACGTGAGCCGCGACTTCGTCAGCCGGCACCAAGCCGCGCCGGGAGCCGACACCGCAGTCGATGCCGCGTTGCGGTTGGATACCGAGGTCATGCTCGTGGACGACCCGGTGAAGCGCGTCGACACGATGACGATGGCGTGGGGCCTGGAAGCCAGAGTTCCGTTCCTCGACCACGACTTCGTCGAACTCGCTGCCACCTGCCCGCCGGAACTCAAGCTGGCCTCCGGCGGAAAGGGCGTGCTGAAGGACGCGTCGAGGTCCCTGCTGCCTGCCGAGGTGATCGACCGCACCAAGGGCTACTTCCCGGTGCCGGGCATTCGTCACCTCGACGGGGCGGTGCTCGACCTGGTCCGCGATGCGTTGACCAACGATGCGGCGCGCTCGCGCGGCCTGTATCGCCGTGAGACGTTGAACGCGCTTCTGAACACGCCGAACGAGGGCCGAACCACACTCGGTGCCAACTCGCTGTGGCAGCTTGGGGTGCTGGAGATGTGGCTGCAGAGCATGGAGGGCTAACGTCGGTGGCCGGTAGCGTGCGGGCGAATTACGGAGCGTCGCTCTCACCCGATGCGACCGCATTCGCGCACATCGTCGACGACAGCGGCTATCCCCGTGCGGTGCAACGGTTTCTGCGGGGCTGGCGGGCCAGCTCGTCGCGCGACGTGGTGTTGCCGGTCGACGGGCCGGTCGAGCGCGTCATCCACTCTCCTGACGGTCACTGGCTGGCATGCCAAGTTGCGCCGGAAGGCAGCGAGCGGGCCCAGATCTGGGTCGTCACCACGGATCCCGACGACCGGATGGCCCGGCGCATCGACCACCACGACGCCGGCATGGCCGAACTGATCGGCTGGGACGGCGAACGCGTGTCCGCCATGCTGATGGGCGAAGACGGCATCGGTGCGTCGTGCCTGATCGATCCCGCCACCGGCGACCGCATCGTGCTGGACCGCCGTTCGGGTGGCCGCCTGGTGGACGCATGGGCCGGAGCCGCGCTGGTCCGGGTCGGCCCCCGTGGCTACCAGGAGCTGATCCTGCTGCACGGGCTGACCGAGATGGCCTTGTTGCCGTCGGACCCCGGATCCACCACCAACGTGGGCTTCATCCTCGACGACCACCAGCCGCGCCGGATCCGTTGCGGGCCGACGGGAGACGAGATCCGGCTGTATTACCCGGCGAAGACCTACGGCGTGAACAGCCCCGAGGGATATGTCCGCGCGCTGATCCGCAGCGACAACGGCGGCGATTACGCGCGACTGCTGGAGGTCACCGCGACCGCCGGCGGCGTCTCGTACTACGTGGTGGCCGAACGTCCGGGTTGCGATCTCGACGAATTCGTCGTCAGTGACGACCTCAGCACCGTGGCGCTGTTGTGGAACATCGAGGGACGCAGCGAATTACAAATCCTCGGGTACGCCGACAACACGTTGCTGGAACCGATTCCGTTGCCGGCCATGGTGGCCAGCGAGTTGTCGATCAGCGCGGGCGGTTCGATGGTCGCGGTCACGGTCGAGGGACCGTCGCTGCCGCGCACCGTGGAAATTGTCGATCCGCGGTCGCGGGAATGGCAGCGTATCGATCGCGAGCCGAGCCGGGGCCCGGTGGTTAGCGGATTCACCGTGGGCCCGACGCTCGAAACCCTCACCGCTGCTGACGGACTGACGTTCTCCGGGTGGCTGTACCGGCCGCCGGCCGGTGCGCCGGCAATGGGGGCTCTGGTGTACCTGCACGGCGGACCCGAGGGTCAGTCCCGGCCGGGCTACAGCGAGTTCTTCCCCGGCCTCCTCAATGCGGGAATCACGGTTTTCGCGCCGAATGTCCGCGGCTCGGGCGGATTCGGCCGCAGCTTCATGCACGCCGACGACAAAGAGAAGCGGTTCGCTGCCATCGACGACGTCGCCGAGTGCGCGCGGTTTCTCGTCGAGAACGACTTGGCCGATCCGGCGCGCATCGCATGTGCGGGCTGGTCCTACGGCGGCTATCTGACATTGGCCGCGTTGACGTTTCACCCGTCGCTGTTCGCGGCCGGCATCAGCATCGTGGGGATGAGCGATCTGACCACGTTCTATCACAACGCCGAGCCGTGGATCGCTGCCGCGGCGTACCCGAAATACGGTCACCCTGTTCGGGATCGGGAGTTGCTCGAGGAGCTGTCGCCACTTCGGCGTGTCGACGACTTGACGGCACCGCTGCTCGTGGTCCACGGTGCGCACGACACCAACGTGCCGGTCGGTGAGTCCGAGCAGATCGTGCAGGCACTGCGGGACAGAGGCCGCCCGGTCAGATACCTGTTGTTCGACGACGACGGGCACGGGATCGAGAAGCGGGAGAACCGCACCGTGCTTGCCGCCGCGATCGTGGAGTGGCTGACCGAAGCGTTCTCCGCGGCCCGCGCCGCGTCGTAGCCGGCGGGTTTTTCGCGAAATTGCATTCCGACAGGAGAAATGCGAGAAGATGCCTGCGTAGTTGCAATCTCGGTGGAGGTCGTGTTTAGCGCTTTAACGGTTGGGTAACCGCATTGCACCCTGGCTCCTACGGACGGAGGGCACGAAATGCGAGGCGGCGGAATCATCGGAGCGATCGTGGTGATCTGGCTGATCGTCGGAGCGATCGCTTCTTTTCAGCGCGACTATTTCAAGGACGACCCGGCGAACTGCGCTACGGCGGCAACCATTGCGCTGACCGTGCTGGCGGGTCCGCTCAACTACTTCGGCGTGAACCCGAAGGTCAACTGCGACGTGCAGGTGCCACAGCCCAGCGCAAGTGGCCCGACTATTATCGCGCAACCTGTTAACACAACGATTGGAGTGGCGTCATGATTGTGCTGGGAATAATCCTTGCCATCTTGGGCTGGATTTTCGGCCTCAGCTGGCTGTTGTGGATCGGCATCGTGCTGATCATCATCGGCGCGGTGCTGTGGATCCTGGGCTCGGTCGGCCGGCCGGTCGGCGGCCGTAAGTACTGGTACTAGCAGACCCCTTCGCGGTGGCCGCCCGAGAGGGCGGCCACTGTCATTGCCCGCAGTACCACGCGCGACCCGGAGGCCGCAACGCCCTTGGCGCCGTCGGCGCTGAGGCTGTGCGGTGTCGAATTCAATAACCCGAAGGCCGCATGCGCCATCAGCCGCGCGTCGGCTTCCTCGATACCGTTGCGCC
>JBAPQQ010000299.1:0-7650 GCA_049280695.1 Mycobacterium sp. | reverse complement strand
GCAATTGGAGCCGTGGAGAACAGCTAGCAGCTGCTCGTGCCGCCTTCGAAGAGCGCGGTTTCACTGCGCACACCCCAACTCTGCGCCACCACGAACTACCGATGCACGACGGCGCCACAAAGATCGCATCACTAAGCCTTCGGGACTACACCGACGACCTTGTGGATTTGGTCAATTCGCTGAACGCCCCGCCGCTTCTGGTGGGGCATTCGATGGGCGGGCTGCTCGCACAGCTAGTCGCCGCACGCACGCGACACATCGGGTTGGTGGCGGCATGCCCGGCCCCTGCGGCAGGCATTAACGCTTCGACTCCCGCGAACAGGCGCATGGCCCGCCCGTGTTTCTTACGGCTTCGCCCCTGGGCCAAACCGGTACGTCCCCCTGAGTTCGAGCGATTTCAACAGTGGATAGCCAACAGCCAGACCGAGGACACCGCGCGCGAGATACATGACGGCTTGGTCTGCGAATCCGGGCGGGCGCAGTGCGAGATGCTCCTTGCAGCGCTCAACCTTTCCAAAGCCACCGTCGTCGACTATTCGGCGGTCACGACCCCAGTACTGGCGATAGGCGGCGAGTGCGATCGCATCGTGCCAGCCGGAGCCGTACGTCAGACCGCGTCCCGGTATCACCACGGCACCTCCGTCGAGATTGCCCAGTCTGACCACATGGTGTTTTCGGGGGGCGCTCTGCCCGTCGCCATGGGCCACATCGACGACTGGATCGCCAAAAACCGCGTGCTGTTCTCTGTCTAACCGCTGTGTGCGACCTGGCTTGGCCTGACGCCTAAGACGACGATCGGCTGTCGCGATCTTGCGGTGGCGGTTCGCGTGCACAGGTCTCAGTAAGTGGTGGCACAGATTCGCCAGCCGATCTTGACAACAACAGCAGGCAGAGTTAAGGCGAGCAGATGGCAGTAAAGGTCACCGACTTGCTCGGGTCGAAGCTCAACGCCCTGCGCTACGAGCCCACCGCCAAGCGACTCCGCGCGTCGGCCGCAGACCAGGTCCTCGCCGACACCTGCGACGGTCTGGCGGTATGGGAGCCGGGGCGGATCGTTCCCACGTATGCCGTTCCGCTGCAGGACTTTTCGGCCGAGCTCACGCCGGCCGACACGCAAGAGCACACCATCGGAGGCCAGGTCTACGCAGTCACCACGGCGGGCATGACGCTGCCGTCAGCCGCCTTCAGGCCGAAGGACCCAGACCTGGCCGATTACCTACTGCTCGAATTCGCGCAATTCGGTTGGCGCGAGGAAGACGAACCGATCGTCGGCCACCCGCGCGATCCATTCCACCGGATCGACATCCTGCGCAGCAGTCGCCACGTCCGCATCGAACTCGACGGCCACCGGCTGGCGGAATCGAGAAGACCGGTCCTGCTCTTCGAGACCCTTCTGCCAGTTCGGTTTTACCTCCCGGCCGACGATGTCACCGCCCAGATGCAAACCAGTGACACCGTCACGTACTGCGCCTACAAGGGCCGCGCGTCGTACTTCTCGCTACCCAATGGACGCAGCGACATCGCGTGGACCTATCCAGACCCCCTCAGGGAGGCCGAACCCATACGCGGCCACGTCTGCTTCTTCGACGAGCACGTCGACGTGACCGTGAACGGCCGTCGAAAATCCCGCCCCATCACGCCGTGGTCGGACTGAACCGCAGATACCGTAGGGCAATGAAGGCGCTCATCATCACCGATGTGCAGAACGACTTCTGTGAGGGCGGCTCCCTGGAAGTTGTCGGTGGCGCAAGTGTCGCGCGGGCGATCACCGACCACCTGGCCCACGCGCACTACGACCACATTGTCGCGACCAAGGACTTCCACATCGACCCGGGCACCCACTTCTCCGACGACCCCGACTACCGAACGTCGTGGCCGCGGCACTGCGTCGTCGGCACGCCCGGCGCGGACTTTCACGCCGACCTCCAAACACACCAGATCGAAGCGGTCTTCACGAAAGGCCAGTACTCGGCGGCCTACAGCGGTTTCGAGGGCGCCTGCAAGCGCGGGATACCGCTCACCGACTGGCTCAGACAACGTGGAGTCAACGAAGTCGTCGTGGTCGGCATCGCCACCGACTACTGCGTACTGGCCACCGCCCAAGACGCGGCCCGCGCCGGGTTCACCACGACCGTGCTCACCGAGCTGACGGCCGGCGTCGCGCCGGAGACGTCCGAGAAGGCTCTCGACGAGCTGCGCTCCGCGGGCGTCTCAGTCCCATGACACGTCGGCTGCCCCAGCTAGCCGCGATCACGTTCGCCGTTCTTTTCGCCTGTGCACTGATGATCACCCCGCTGTCCCCCGGCATCGACCGATCCGGCGAGTCCATCGCCGCCCATCTCAACGAGCATGCGACCGCGCTACGTGTGCAGGCACTGCTTGCCGTGCTGGGGACGCTCGCGCTCGTCGTGGTGCTCGGTTTCGCCCGCACGCGCCTCGACGGCGCCGCCGGCTACGTTTTCACGATCGGGTCCGCGGTGGTCGTCACCGAAACAGCCGTCGAAATGTGGTTCATCTCCGGCCTCGCATTACATCCGGACGAACTCGATCCCGGCACAGCGCGCGTGCTGGTCGACATCGCGTCGATGTGGGGACCGATGCTCACGGTGGCCGACGTGATGGTCGCCGTTCCGGTCGCGCTGGCTGCGGCGAATCGGCGATTCCCGCGCTGGCTGGGCGTGCTCGCAGCAATCTTCGCTGTCGAACAGCTCGTCGAGACCGTCACGATCCTCGGCGGCCCGGGCTTCATCGCGCCCGGCGGGGTGATGAACCTCTACGTGGGCGGACCGCTGTTCATCGTGTTCTTCCTCGCGCTAGGCCTGACGGCAGCCGAACCTGATCATGTCTCGACGTCGAAGAACGAGTCGCCGTCCTCCGGGGTGCCGTCGATCTGACCGCGGGTGACCCGCGAGTCCTCGACGATCACGCCGTCGACCACGTCGGCCTCTTTGACGGCGAACTCCTTCGACGAGACACCGTCCTGCAGCGTCGCCGGGTCCGGCGGCGGCCCGTCGGCCGAGGTATCCGGCTCCTCAGCTGTAAGCCGCTGGTCAAGCGACTCGTCTTCGCGAGGATCGATCCAGGTATCGGGCGGATCGACCACCGCGTCGCCATCGGCGTTACGGATCTCGTCGGAGTCCAGCGACTCGGAGGGACTCAGGGTGTCACCCGGCCCGCCCACGTCGGGACCGTCAGCACTGTCAGTCGGCATGGCGATCGATTGCCCGGGCTGTCAAGTCACTAAACACAGACGGCAGCTTACGACGCTGGGATACGCTTCGGGCCGTGCAGGCAGGGGTGCCCACGCGAAACCGTCACGCGGGCGAGCCGTTCACCACCTCCGATGCCGGCATCGCAGCCGCACTCGAAGACGTCTCGGTGCCCGCGCTGCTGCTGTCTTGCATCCATATGAGCGGCGACGCCTCGCTTCTCGACGGCCCACTGCGGCCGGCTGGCATCTTCCTCAACGAGGTGCAGGGCTTCATGTCCGAAGAGGACCAGGCCCGAGCGCGCAAGCTCGCGTTCGATGTGATCCGCGACTACCGCGACCGCGGCTGTCCGGAGCCGGAGCCGGTGAATGCAAACCTGCTCAAGCGGATGATGGATTGGCTGGTGTGCACCGACGTGCCCAGCGAATACGTGCCGATGATGCTCGAGGAAATGGAGCTTGACGGGCATGACGCGCGGGTCCCCGCGTTAGAGTCGACTCCCGAAGTGCGAGAGGCGTTTTCGGTCGTGGTGGTGGGCTGCGGGCAGTCCGGCCTGCTCGCCGCGATCCGCCTGCAGGAAGCCGGCATACCGTACACGGTGATCGAGAAGAACGCAGGTGTCGGCGGAACATGGTGGGAGAACAGCTATCCCGGCGCCCGCGTCGACGTCGGAAACCACTTCTACTGCTACAGTTTCGAGCCCTCCGACCACTGGTCGGAGTATTTCGCGCAGCAACCGGAGTTGCAGAAGTACTTCGACGACGTCATGAACCGGCACGGAATCACCGAGCACGTCAGGTTTTCCACCGAAGTCCTGGAAGCGGATTTCGACGACGACGCGACGTGGTCGGTGCGGATCCGCAATCCCGACGGCACCGAGGAGACACTGCGGGCGCGCGCGGTCATCAGCGCCGTCGGCCAACTCAACCGGCCATCGATCCCGCACATCGACGGAGCGGAATCCTTTGCAGGACCGGCGTTCCACACCGCGCAATGGGACCACGATGTCGATCTCACCGGCAAGGATGTCGTTCTCATCGGTGCAGGCGCTAGCGGCTTTCAGGTGGCGCCTGCCATCGCCGACGAGGTGCGTAGCCTCACCATCTTCCAGCGGACCGCGCAGTGGATGTTCCCAAACCCCAACTACCACGCGAAAGTAGGCTCGGGAGTGCAGTGGGCGATCAAGCATCTCCCGTTCTACGGCCGCTGGTACCGGTTCCTGCTGTTCTGGCCGGCGTGCGACACCGCATTCGCCGCCGCACGCGTCGACGCCGACTGGCCCGACCAGCAGCATGCGATCAGCGCAGCGAACGACATGGCACGCGTCATGTTCACCGAGTGGATCCGCAGCCAAATCGGCGACGACACAGCGCTTCTCGACAAGGTCATCCCCGACTACCCCGCAACCGGTAAGCGCACCCTGCAGGACAACGGCAGCTGGCTGCAGACACTCAAGAAGGAGAACGTCGAACTCGTTCGTGACGGCATCGACCACGTCGAGCCGGATGCCGTCGTCGGCAAAGGCGGCCGCCGCCACCCTGCCGACATCCTCGTCTACGCCACCGGGTTCCGCGTCAACGAATTCGTCTCGTCACTGAAAGTACTCGGCCGCAACGGAATCGACCTGCAGACCGCTTGGGGAGCAAACCCGGCCGCCTACCTCGGCATCACGGTGCCGAACTTCCCGAACTTCTTCTGCCTGTACGGGCCGGGCACCAACCTGGCCAGCGGGGGCAGCCTGATCTTCCACTCCGAGTGCGAGATCCGCTACATCATGAGCTGTCTCGACCTGCTGATCCACACCGGCGCGAAGACGATGGAGCCGCGCCAGGACCGTTACGACGACTGGTATGCCCGCTCCCAGGCCGAAATGGAGACGCTGGTCTGGTCGCAGCCGAGCATCGAACACAGCTTCTACAAGGACGCGAACGGCAAGGTGCATGGGCTGAGCCCCTGGCGGCTCGTCGACTTCTGGTCGTGGACCCGCGAAGTGAACCCCGACGACTTCGTCGTCAACTGACCGGCGGCCGGCGCCCCGCCCACGGCCTGGCCGACTCGATCTGCGCGCTCAGCGACAGCAGGGTGGCCTCGTCGAACGGCCGGCCGACCAGTTGCACCGACAGCGGCAGACCGTCGCGGTCCAGACCCCACGGCACCACCGCCGCCGGCTGGCCGGTGATGTTGAACATCTCCTGGAACGGCACGCGGGCTCCGACCAGCAGCAGCGTCGCCACCGCGCCGCGGCGCTGATAGGCCCCGATCGGCGACGGTCCCATGGCGGTCCCGGGGGTGATCACCACGTCGACGTCGTCGAAGACCGACAGCACCCGTGCCCGAACTCGGTCCTCGGCGGCGCAAACGGCCGCGATCCGCCGGTCCGAGAACAAGCCGCCCAGCCTGGCCATTCCCCGGGTGCGGGCCTCCACCCGCTGCGGATGCGGCATCGCGGTCATGTCGTCGTGGACGCCGCGCAGATAGCGGGGAAGCAGGCTGGTCAACGTGGCCGTGACCGGATAGTCGGGGTCGCGGACGACGACGTCGTGGCCCAACTCGGTCAGCAGCGCACCTGCATCCCTGACGGCCTGCTTCTGCGGCGAGCCGACGACAGTGACGAGGGGCGGCGGCACCTTGGTGCTCAACGCGATTCGCAATCGCCCCGGCGGCCGAGCAATGGCGGCGACGAACCCGCCCGGCGGGCCGGGCATCGACGTGGTGACGTCCAGGAACAGCGCCGCGTCCGCGACGGTGCGGGCGATCGGGCCGTTGACGCTCAGCCCGTACCACGCGTTGTCGTGGGGAGCCAGCGGCACGCGATCACGTTGCGGTTTGATGCCGAACACACCGCACCAGGTCGACGGAATGCGGATGGAGCCGGCGCCGTCCGAGCCCAACGCGAATCCGGTCAGGCCTGCGGCCACCGCGGCTGCCGATCCTCCGCTGCTGCCGCCGGGCGTATGCCCGACGTCCCACGGGTTGCGGGTGGCCCCGAACGTCAGCGACTCGGTGAACGGCCAGATGCACAACTCCGGCACGTGCGTCTTGCCGATGATCACCGCGCCCGCCGCGCGCAACATCGCAACCACGTCAGCGTCGTTCTCCTTCGCCGGCCCGTGCGCGCTGGTGCCCATCGCGGTGATCTCGCCCGCGACGTCGACGTCGTCCTTGATCGCGACCGGGACGCCCAGTAGCGGCAACCGCTCACCCGCGTCGAGGCGCCGTTGGGCGGCCGCAGCCTCGGCGCGGGCCGAGTCCTCCAGCACCACCCGGTAGGCGCGCAGCACCGGGTTGAGCCGCCGGATCCGGTCCAGATAGACGTCGAGCACAGCCGGGGCCGTGATCGCACCGTCGGCAAGCATCCGTGCCTGCTCGGCCGCGCCGGCGAAGGCGATGTCGGAAGTCATGGTGCCCCCATTGTGGTCGTCCGGTTCCCCCGCCCGACAGCGCGGTTAGGTCACCGCGTATGAGCACGCCGAACGACGAGAGCACGCCGACGTCGGATCCGCTTCCAGCTTGACGTTATCCACCCGCGACGCCCGGTGAGGCCCTACCGTGTAGCGCGATGCCCGCGCCGCTCAACTCGCCTCG
The DNA here is from genome assembly GCA_049280695.1 of Mycobacterium sp. Classification (GTDB taxonomy): domain Bacteria; phylum Actinomycetota; class Actinomycetes; order Mycobacteriales; family Mycobacteriaceae; genus Mycobacterium. The sequence continues at coordinate 856 of JBAPQQ010000299.1, read as the reverse complement.
GAGACCGCCATACAAGTTGGCGGGACTGGCGCTCACGGTCGCCGTCGTCCTGGGTTTGGCGTTGCTGTACTTCCAGTTTCACGGCTCCTTCGCGTCGAAGTCTCGGTTGACGTTGACGGCCCCGCGGGCCGGGCTCGTGATGGACGCAGGGTCGAAGGTGACCTACAACGGAGTGGTGATCGGCCGGGTGGCCGGCGTAGAGGAGGTCGACGTCGACGGTGTGCCGTCGGCGAAGGTGACGCTGGACATCACCCCCAGATACCTCGAGACCATTCCGTCCAACATCGACGCCCACATCAGGGCGACCACCGTGTTCGGCAACAAGTATGTGGCGCTCACGTCGCCGAAAACCCCTGCGCGGCAGCATATCCGGGCCGACAGCGTGATCTCGGTGTCATCGGTGACCACTGAGTTCAACACGCTGTTCCAGACAGTGGTGTCGATCGCGGAGAAAGTCGACCCGGTCACACTGAACGAGACGCTGTCCGCCACCGCTCAGGCTCTCGACGGACTGGGGGACCGCTTCGGGCAGTCCGTGATTCACGGCGACGAGATCCTGACCGACGTGAACCCGAAGATGCCGCAGATCCGCTACGACACGCAACGACTCGCCGACCTCGCAGCGGTCTACGCCGACTCGTCGCCGAATCTGTGGGACGCGTTGGCCAATGCGATCGTCACCGCCCGCACCGTCAACGAGCAGCAGGAAAACCTCGATGCGGCGTTGATGGCATCGATTGGCGTCGGCAACCGCGGCGGCGACGTGTTCGGACGCGGCGGCCCGTATCTGACCCGCGGCGCCGAGGACCTCGTCCCGTCCTCGCAACTCCTCGACTACTACAGCCCCGAGCTTTTC
>JBAPQQ010000298.1:0-1618 GCA_049280695.1 Mycobacterium sp. | reverse complement strand
CCGTGAACGACGCCACCCCGGCCATCGGCGCGAGCAGCAGCGTGATCACGGCGAACAGCCGGCGGGGGTCGCTGTAGAACAGGTCGCTGAATTTGCCGAGCAGGCTGCCGAGCACGGTGCCGAACGGCGCCGACGAGTGCACGATCGCCGCCACCAGCAGCAGCCACACGGCAAGCGGCCACCAGATCTTGCGCACCAGCAGGATCACCCAGCCCGCCGCCGCGGCCGCCATCGACGCCCACTGGATCGGGAAATCGTTGAGGTGCCGGGTATGGCCGACCACCGCGTCGAACAGTGCCTTCTTCTTGCCTTCGTGAGTGACGAACGCGTGCCCGACGATGATGTCGGCCTGCTCGAGGATGCCCTCGAACTGAGGCAGCAGCAGTACCGCCGTGGGGAGTGCCACCAGCAGCAGCGTCACCACGTCGGGCACCCGGCCGCGGACGGGATGCCAGAGCCCCTCGACCGCCCACCACGCCGCGACGAACAGCGCCACCACCACGCCGGCGGTGGTGTGCACCGAAAACACGCCGATCAGCGCCAGCACCGCGACGGGTACGCGGTCGCGGTGCCGCAGCGTCGAGAGCACCAGCAGCATCGTGGGCGCGGCGATGCCGTAGGCGGTGAGGTTGGGCATTGCCGCCGTGTCGAACTCGACGTAGGGCAGCGCGGTGAACGACGCCGACATCGCCGCCGCAGCGGCCGCGCATCCGGCGGTGCGCCATGGATCGGTTCGTGACCGGAGAAGCTGCCAGGTCAACACCGCAGCGCTCACCGGGAACAGCCAGACGGCCGCGGCGACGGAGCTGACGGTGTAGGAGGTGGTCGCGGCGGCGCCGGTGAGCTGGCTGAGCACTGCGGCCAGAGCATGAAAGGCCGACGGGTAGTACAGCACCGCATGGGTTTCGACGTTGCGCAACTCGCCCATGTGTGTCGGCGACGCCTGACCGGTGTCGAGGATGTAGCGAATCTCGTTGGCGTGCCACACCGCATCCCAGGTGCTGGGTACCGACTGCCAATGCGGCAGGCCGACCACCGCGGCGTAGCCGATCAGGGCCACGCCGAGCACGACGCCCGCGGCGACGATCAGGACGGGCCATCCCGACGGAGCCAGTGCTTCGGCGTCGCGGTCGCGATACCGCGACAGCAGCATCCGCAAACCGAACGCGACGCCGGCCACCACTGCCACAGCAAACACAGCGGTCCACGCGTTCCACGGCCAGCCGATCGCGCCGAGCGGAACGATCGCCAGCCCCACGACGCCGTAGGTCAGAGCCGGGCCCACTGCGACTGCGAGCGGCCACGGTAGCCGCGCCGCGACGCCGACCAGCGCTCCGGGTGCGATCAGCAACAGCAGCGCTGGCAGCACTCCGAGGGCCAAGGTCACTGGACTAGTATGGCTGGCCAGGTGCCTCGGTCCCCTCCGCGGAGACGGGTGCGGGCGCCGCCGGCGACTGGGCCGGCCGACATCCTTCAGACGCTTTGAGGTGGCTTAGATGGTGTACGACGTTGCCCGGGTGCGCGGTTTGCACCCCTCGCTGGGCGACGGTTGGGTGCACCTGGACGCTCAACTCGGCATGCTCGTTCCCGACTCCGTCGCGACCACGGTGTCGACCGC
>JBAPQQ010000297.1:0-4310 GCA_049280695.1 Mycobacterium sp. | reverse complement strand
GAGCCGGCGGCTGTGGCCGAAGCGGTAGAGGTAACCGTGGAGGCCAACGAAGGTGCTGGCCCGCAGGCGGAGGCGGTCGAGGAGGCAGCCGACGCAGCAGAGCCTTCGGCCGAAGAGACTGAAGAGGGACCCGAGTCGGAGGGTGAGCCGGCGGCTGAGGTCGAAGCGGTAGAGGTAACCGTGGAGGCCAACGAAGGTGCTGAGCCGCAGGCGGAGGCAGCCGAGTCGGAGGCTGAGGCCGCAGAACTGGCTGAGTCCGCCGAGCCGGAAAAAGTGGCCGAAGCGGAGGAGTCGGCAACTGAATCGGAAGCCGAGTCTGAGTCCGAGGATATAGAGACCGAAGGCGAGCCCTCGGCCGACGAGCCTGCGCCCGAAGCAGCTGCTGATGCTCGCGACGAGGCCACCAAGCCGCAGCAACCCGGTGCCCCTACTCGAGCGCCGAGCGATAACCTAAGCGAAGCCGCCGACCGCCGCAGAAGGCGCTGGCGTCTGCCGAGATTGCGCAAGCGGACACGTTAGTTTCCGCGCCCGAAATCTGACGCCGCAAGTTGTCACACCGCGGTGGCATAATCGAACTCATGTTCGAATTCGGGAGCGCAGACCCTGACTACTTCGAGCCCTCCGACACGCCCGCCTCTCGTGCGCTGATCGATGAGATCGCCGCAGCTGCGCGGACGGAGAACCAGTCGGCTGCCAGCCGTCTTGCCGCGATTGGCAAGTTGTTCGAATCGCGCCGGGTCGAGCGCGAAGAGACGAAGGACTGGGCGATCGACAGCTGGGCGGCGGTTGGAGCCGAGGTGGCCGCCAAACTCCGGATCAGTGTGGGCATGGCAAACAGCTACATCTACTACGCCCGGGCGATGCACGAGCGGCTGCCGAAAGTGGCAGAGGTGTTCGCCGAAGGAGAGATCGACTTCCGCACGTTTCAAACCATCGTGTACCGCACTGACTTGATCAAAGACGAGGACAGCCTCGCGGTAGTCGACGCACAGGTGGCGGAGAGGGCACGGCGGTGGCCGTCCATGACCCAAGGCCGGTTGTCGGCGCTGGTCGACCGGATCGTGGCCCGAGTCGATCGCGACGCGGTACGCCAGAAGCGCAAGATGAACAACGATCGCGAGGTCGAGATCTGGGATCTCGAGGCCGGCATGAGCGGAATGGCAGGCAGCCTGTTCACCGCCGACGCCAAGCTATTGGACCAACGACTCAACGCGCTCGCCGACAGCGTGTGCCCGGCTGATCCACGCACTCGTGAGCAGCGGCGCGCCGACGCACTGGGCGCCCTGGCCGCCGGGCTACAGCGGCTGTCCTGCCGGTGCGACAGCGACCACTGTGCCGCCGGCGGCCGGGTTCCCAATGCGTCCAACGTGGTGATCCACATCGTGGCTGACCAAGCCGCTGCCGAGGGCCGTGCCGAAACACCCGGCCACATGGTGGAAACCAACGAGCTGATTCCCGCAGAGCTCATCGCCGAGCTCGCGCGAGAGGCGAGGCTGCGGCCACTGTTCGACCCGGCGGGGGCGCCGCCGGAGCCCGGCTATCGGCCATCGCAGAAACTCGCCGACTTCGTGCGCTGCCGGGATCTGACGTGCCGTGCACCCGGCTGTGATGTTCCGGCTGTCGATTGCGACATCGACCACACGATCCCGTACAGCGAGGGCGGCTTGACACATGCCTCAAACCTCAAGTGCTACTGCAGAACTCATCATCTCTTGAAGACGTTCTGGGGTTGGCGCGACAAGCAGCTCCCGGATGCCACCGTGATATGGACGCTCCCCTCCGGGCAAACGTATGTCACCACGCCAGGTAGTGCACTGCTCTTCCCGACGTTGTGCGCACCCACCGCAGAGCTGCCGCCGCCGGATCCGAAACGTGCGGACCGCACGGGCAACCGGACGGTGATGATGCCGCGGCGTGATGTCACCCGAGCCGAAAGCCGGGCGCGGTACGTCGCGGCAGAGCGCGCCCGCAACCGAAAGCTCCGAGCGGCCCGGAACCCACCCAAGTGGCTTGACATCTGGGATATTGCGTCGCGGCCACCCAACCCGAACGAAGAACCACCACCGTTTTGACGAGCAATGGCATGCTTGACGCATGACCGACCCATCGCCGTTCGGCAGTGAGCAGGGCGCGACTCCGCCGCAGCAGCCGCCGCCGCCTTCCGGCTACCCGTTTCCGCCGCCGTATCAGGCCGCATATGTGGACCCGGCCGCGCCGTTCGGCCGCCATCCCCTCACGGGCGAGCCGTATTCCGACAAGTCGAAGATCGCTGCAGGCCTGTTGCAACTGCTCGGCCTGCTCGGCATCGTCGGCATCGGCCGTATCTACATCGGGGACACCAAGCTCGGGGTCATCCAATTGATTGTGGGCATCGTCACTTGCACCGTCGGCGCGTGGATCTGGGGCATCGTCGACGCCATCCTGATATTCACCGACAACGTCCGCGATCCCCAAGGGCGGCCCTTGCGAGATGGCGCTTAACACCGGGCTGACCACCAGCGGCAAGGCCTACACCGCACTCGCAACAGGTGCGGTGGCTGCCGGGTCCCTGGCTTACGTCGGCATCAACGACCCACACCGAGCCGGCAGTCTATTTCCGCCCTGCCCCTTCAAGCTGCTCACCGGCTGGAACTGCCCGGCCTGTGGCGGCCTGAGGATGACTCACGACCTGCTGCATGCGAACCTGCCCGCCGCGATCGTCGACAATGTCTTCCTGCTCGTCGGACTCCCTGCTCTTCTCGCGTGGTACCTGTGGCGGCTCAAGACAGGACGGCCCACAATGCCGCGCACCGCCGTGGCCGTCATCGTCATCGCCACCATCGCATGGACGGTGATCCGGAACATGTCTGGCTTCCCGCTGGTCCCGACGCTTTACGACGGGTAGCAGCGACGCGCCGCTGATAGACTGAAAAATCCGGGCCGACGCAGTCCCACCCCACAAGCGGGACTGCGGAGGCGTCGACATGCTGTTCTCGGCATTGCCCGAGCCGCAGGGCCTCTATGACCCTGCGTACGAACATGTCTCATGCGGTGTCGCCGTCGTCGCCGCCTACATCCGCGGCCGGCGCTCGCACGCCATCCTCGCCGACGGCCTGGTGGCCCTCGAGCACCTCGACCACCGCGGAGCCGCGGGCGCAGAGACCAACAGCGGTGACGGCGCCGGCGTGCTGTTGCAACTGGCCGGTCGAATTGTTCGCGGAGGTGGTGGATTTCGAGCTGCCGCCACCCACCTCCGACGGCCTGTGCTTCACGCCGCAAGACCCAACCGAACGCGCGCGCGCCCGCCACTGCGTCGAAAGCATCGCCGCCGACGAAGGACTCGAAATCCTCGGCCGGCGCGACCTTCCCGTCGACCCCGACGGTGCTGACGTCGGCGTCACCGCGCTGAAGTGCATGCCGTACATGTCCCAGCTGTTCGTCATCGCGGGCAACACGCTTCTCTACGGCGCCACTTCCGGCGAGATGTACCCGCGCCGCCGGGTTGGAGAACGCTTCGCTGCCCGCAACTCCGGTGCGCTGGCGGTCGCCGAGGGAGTCGGGGACCACGCATGCGAGCACATGACCGGCGGTCGGGTGGTCATGCTGGGGCGCAACATGGCCGCCGGCATGTCCGGCGGTATCGCGCTCTGACTCGATCCTGCGAAGGTCAACACCGCGATGGTCGGCTTGCAGGACCTCGAGCCCGAGGATCTGGCCTGGCTGCGGCGGACCGTCGCCACGCATGTCCACTTCACCGGAAGTGCGGTCGCGCAGTCGGTGCTGAACGACTGGCCAAGGCGCACTGCGCGATTCACGAAGATCATCCCCACCGACTACCAGCGGGTACTCACCGCCGCCCGGATGGCGGAGGCAGAAGGCCGAGACGTCGACGCCGCAATCATGGAGGCAAGCCGTGGCTGATCCGAGCGGCTTCCTGAGAGTGCCCAAGGTCGAGGCGCCCAAGCGCCCAGTCGACGAGCGCGTGGGGGACTGGCGCGAGGTCTACGAGCGCCAGAGTTCACAGCAGTGCGCCGGGGAAGTGTCGCAGCAGGCGCGCCGATGCATGGACTGCGGAATCCCGTTCTGCCACTCCGGAACCGCGGGCTGTCCGCTGGGCAACCTGATCCCCGAGTGGAACGACCTGGTGCGGCGAGGCCGTTGGGATGCCGCCAGCGAGCGACTGCACGCCACCAACAACTTCCCCGAGTTCACCGGCCGGCTGTGCCCGGCGCCCTGCGAGTCCGCGTGCGTCTGTCGATCGCCGAGGATCAGACCGGCGGCAGCGTCACGATCAAGCGCATTGAGAACACGATCGCCGACCAGGCATGGCA
>JBAPQQ010000296.1:0-6746 GCA_049280695.1 Mycobacterium sp. | reverse complement strand
GGCGGCGTCCCGCTGTCGAAGGCCGGTCTGCGGCTGCAGGGTATCGACGTCGGTGATCCCCGGCTGCCGCAGGTGCCCGCCACTCCTGAACAGCTCGACGCCCTCGCCGCCGACATGCGCGCCGCCGCGGTGCTGGTTTGATGCCTGATCTCGCGCCGCCGGGGCCGTTGCCGTCCGGCGCTTTGCGGGTGACCGCCCTGGGCGGAATCAGCGAAATCGGCCGCAACATGACCGTTTTCGAGCATCTGGGCCGGCTGCTGATCGTCGACTGCGGCGTGCTCTTCCCGAACCACGACGAGCCGGCCGTCGACTTGATACTGCCCGACCTGCGCCACGTCGAGGATCGGCTCGACGATATCGAGGCGCTGCTGCTCACCCACGCGCACGAGGACCACATCGGCGCGGTCCCGTTCCTGCTCAAGCTGCGCGGTGACATCCCGGTGGTCGGGTCGAAGTTCACGCTGGCGCTTGTTGCCGAGAAATGCCGCGAACACCGGATCAAGCCGACCTTGATCGAAGTGTCCGAGGGCAGCCGTACCAGCCACGGCACGTTCGAGTGCCGCTATTTCGCGGTCAACCACTCGATCCCGGATGCGCTTGCCATCGCGATCGACACCGGCGCGGGCACGGTGCTGCACACCGGTGACATCAAGTTCGACCAACTGCCGCTCGACGGCCGCCCGACCGACCTGCCCGGCATGTCGCGTCTCGGCGACAACGGCGTCGACCTGCTGCTGGTGGACTCCACCAACGCAGAGCTGCCCGGTGTGGGCCCGTCGGAAAGCGAGATCGGTCCTGCGCTGCACCGGCTCATCCGCTCCGCCGACGGGCGCGTGATCGTCGCGTGTTTCGCTTCGAATGTCGCTCGCGTGCAACAGATCATCGACGCCGCGGTGTCATTGGGCCGCAGGGTGTCCTTCGTCGGCCGCTCAATGGTCCGCAACATGGGAATCGCCCGCGAGCTCGGTTTTCTGAAGGTGGCCGCCGATGACGTGGTGGACATCGGTGCCGCAGAGCTGATGTCGCCCGAGCAGGTGGTGCTGATCACCACCGGCACTCAGGGTGAGCCGATGTCGGCGCTGTCGCGCATGAGCCGCGGCGAGCACCGCAGTATCACGCTGACGTCAGGCGATCTGGTTGTGTTGTCGTCGTCGCTGATTCCCGGCAACGAGGAAGCGGTGTACGGCGTCATCGACGCCCTGTCGAAGATCGGCGCGCGCGTTGTCACCAACAACCAAGTGCGCGTGCATGTCTCGGGCCATGCTCACGCCGGCGAGCTGCTGTTCCTGTACAACGGCGTGCGTCCCCGCAACGTGATGCCGGTGCACGGGACCTGGCGGCACCTGCGTGCGAACGCCGCACTGGCCGCTCGGACCGGGGTGCCCGAGGAGTCGATCATGTTGGCGGAGAACGGTGTCAGCGTCGATCTGGAAGCCGGCCGCGCACGCATCTCCGGGGCGGTGCCGGTGGGCAAGATGTTCGTCGACGGACTCGTGCTGGGCGACGTCGGTGATGCAACGCTGGGCGAACGGCTGATACTGACATCCGGATTCGTCGCGGTGACGGTGGTGGTGCGCCGCGGCACCGGTCGACTCGCCGTGCCGCCGCACCTGCATTCGCGTGGTTTCTCCGAAGACGCCAAGGCGTTGGAGCCGGCGGTTCGCAAGGTCGAAGAGGAGATGGAACTCCTTGCCGGTGAACGTGTTACCGAGCCTACGCGCATCGCGCAGGCCGTGCGCCGGACCGTAGGCAAATGGGTCGGTGAGAAATACCGGCGTCAGCCGATGATCGTGCCGACCGTCATCGAGATCTGATTGCCGTTGCGCCGAAACCCGATCTCGCCGACGGGCTCAAGCGGGGTCGAGTCGGACGCCGACGTTGGCACAGGGATCAAGTCCCCTCGGCGGGTCCTGCCCCGCCGATTCTCACAGAAACTGCGATACAGTGAAACTGTGAAAAACATTACGGTTTCGGTTGCCGACGACGTCTACCGGCGGGCGAGAATCCGGGCCGCGGAATCAGGCAAGTCCGTGAGCGCTCTCGTCGCCGAGTTCCTGACATCGCTATCCGAGCGCGAAGCCGAATTTTCACGGCTGGAAGCGAGACAGCGCCGGATCCAGGGAGAGATTCGCGCCTTCCGGGCGCGCGATCGTCTGAGCCGGGACGAGGCCCACGATCGTGCGGTTCGTTGACACGAACGTCCTGCTCTACGCGATTTCGCGCGATCCCGGGGAGCGGGACAAAGCCGAGCGCGCAAACCGGATTCTGGGCGACCGAGATCTGGTGCTTTCCGTGCAGGTGCTGCAGGAGTTCTACGTGCAGGCGACTCGCGCGAGCCGGCCTGATCCCCTCACCCACGAACAGGCGGTGGGCCTCGTGGAGTCGTTCATGCGGTTTCCCGTCGTCGCCGTTACCGCGGAGGTGATGCTGTCCGCCTTTGCGACACGTCGTCGCTACGGATTGTCCTACTGGGACGCCGCGATCGTCGAAGCCGGCCGATCTCTTGGCTGTGACGTCGTGCTTTCGGAGGACCTGAGCGACGGCGAAGACTACGGCGGTATACGGGTGGAAAATCCGTTTCGCGGTGGCGACTGACGCAATCCACTTTCAGACCTTGGCTGCGGCTTTCTCCAGCCTCTGCAGCGCCGGCTCGATCCCGTCGGCCAACTCGTCGATGTCGTCGGCGATCTCCGGGGTCGTGACGAAGCCGAACTGCAGCCAGCCGCGGTAGCTGATGCAGGTGACGTTCAGCCCCACGTCCATCACCAGGGGCCCGAGCGGAACGATGCTCTCGACTGCTGCTCCGGCGAGATAGAGCGGGAAGTCGACTCCGGGAACGTTGGAGACGACCAGATTGATGGGGGCGACGCCCCCGCCGACGTGGCTTGAAGTGTAGGCGCGTGCGGCCAAGGCCAACAGCCCGGGCGGTGTGGTCTCCGTCAGCCCCATGATCTGATGTGCCGTCAGCGCTTTGGCCATCTCCTTGGCGCCCTGCGAGTTGGCGTAGATGGCCCTCATTCGCTTGGCCGGGTCGGCGACATCGGTGGCGAGCCCGACCGTCATCGAGCTGATGAAATTTCCCACTTCCGTGCTGTCGCCCCGGGTGGACACCGGCACCTGCGCCACCAGCGGCCGGTGCGGCAGCTCTCCCCGCACCAGCAGGTAGTGCCGCAAGGCGCCCGAAACCAGTTCCAGCACAACATCGTTCACCTTCACGCCAAACGCGTTCTTGACGGCCTTGACCCTGTCCAGTTCGACCTGGGCGCCGCTGACGCGCCGGTGGGGTGTGAGCGCAGCGTTGAAGCGCGTCGTCGGCGCCTCGAAATAGCGCGGCGGCCTGTTGGGCAGACGCCGCACCGCCAGCTGCTGCGAGAGGGTCTGCTGGGCGATCCGCAGCAGGCGGTAGGGCGTCATCACGGTCACGTTGACGATCGCTCCGAGCGCTCGCCGTTCGAAGCGGGGGATGCCGACACCTACCAACGACTTGCTCACCTCGTCCGCCGGCGGACGCTGCTGCGGGGTGACGTCGAACATGATCTCGCTCAACCCCGCTCCAGACATCCCGTCGACCACGGCGTGGTGCATCTTCGTCAGGATCGCGACACGGCCACGCTCGAGGCCGTCGATGAACCACAACTGCCATAGCGGCCGGCTGCGGTCGAGCTTGTGCGACAACAGGCGGCCGGCGAGCTCGTCGAGCTGAGCGCGCCCGCCGGGGCGGGGCACCCGGATGTGCCGGATGTGGAATTCGAGGTCGAGTTCGGCGTCTTCGACGAACCACGGCCGGTCCAGGCCCAGCGGCGCACCGGTCACCCGGTACCGCAGCTGCGGAATCTCTGGAAGGCGCGCGGCGATCAGCTCGCGCACGGCCTCGATCGAGAAATCCGGCGCGTCGGACGGATCGCAGATCGCCAGCCCGCCGCCGTGCATATGCCAGCTGGGCGTCTCGGCGAACCAGAACGCTGCATCGACACTGGAGAGCCGGTTCACGAGGCACAGCCTAGGTTTCGGCGGGCTGGACGACAGGAGAACGCGAAGTGTCAGCCCAGCGCAGCCGGTGTCATCGTCTGCACGACCGCGCCGGGGTTTCGGACCACCGACGGCGGAACGGGCTCGAAAGTGTGGACGGTGCCCGCCGGCGGCACGTCATGTCGCGTCTGTGCCGGATTGGCGGGAGGAGCCACGCCGGGGTGCGCTATTTTCTTGACGTCGCGTGGACGCTCAGCCCATCGCCGGGGGCTGCACCGGCACCGTGGGAAGACCCGGCCGGGGCGGTACCGAGGAGCCGCCCGGAACGGTGAGAATATCCCGTGGCGGTGACGACGGGGTGACGGCCCCCGGCCCCGGAGCCACCCGGGGCGCGACGCACTTGTTCCCCTGTTCCTGCCAGACGCCGCCGCTTCCCTCGCAGCAGATCTTCACTTCTTCGATGATGAGGTTTGGGTCCTCGTGCGAGTCGATGAGGCTTGTGCAGTCGTCGTATTCTTCGATGTCCCAGACCGGTTCGGCGCGCGCGCCGGCCGGATATCCGATGACACCGAGTGTGACTGCGGCGGAAACGGCGACGGCGGGCATCGCCCGGCGCACGCACGAGGAGTGAATGGCGAGGTTAGGCATCATGGCCTGTCCCTCTCGCGGTGAGTGGATCTTGACGCCGATCCCCGCATCGACGGCAAGTCCCCAGTGGACTCACAGGGATGTCCATAGTCTGAATCTTGCCGCTGGCCTGCGCAAGACCGCTCAGCGCTTGTTGACGTAGCCCGCATCGACGGGCAGCGCCACGCCGGTGATGTAGCGCGCGGCGTCGGAAACCAGGAACACCACCGCGTTCGCGATGTCCTCGGGCTGCAGCACCTGCACCGGTAGCGCGTTGCCCATGTCCTGTGGGCTTTGGTCGGTGATCGAGGCCAGCCACTGCTGGATGAACTCGTTGTTGATCATCGGGGTGTCCACGCCCGCCGGATGTATGGAATTGACCCGGATACTGTGCGGCGCAAGCTGATTGGCATATACCCGCATCAAGCCGACGACGCCGTGCTTGGCCGCGGCATAGCCGATAGAGCCGACGTCGTCGCTGCCGCCGCCCACCAGGCCCATCACAGAACTGGTCAACACGATCGACCCGCCGCGGCCCTGCTCGACCAGAATCCGCTTCGCGGCCTCCACGGTGTGGAAGGCGCCGGTGAGGTTGACGTCGATCACGTCGCGCCATCCTTCCTCGCCCGCCTGCATCGGCGCGATGCCTGCATTGGCGACGACGATGTCGAGCCCGCCGAGTTCGTCGACGCCGGCCTGCAGTGCCGCCGCCAAGGATCTCGCGTCCCGCACGTCACCCTGACTGGCGACGATGTGCGCACCGGCCTCTTCGACCAGCTTGACCGTCGCGGCGAGGTCGTCGGCGGTTGCCATCGGGTACGGCACCGAGGCGATCTGGTCGCACAGGTCGACCGCGATGACGTCGGCACCCTCGGAGGCCAGCTTGACCGCATGCGCCCGGCCCTGGCCGCGTGCGGCGCCGGTGACGAACGCGACTTTGCCCTCGAGCGACCTCACGTCAGGCCCGCAACCGCCCCTTGTCGGCATCCCCGGCCGGGACCGGCTGCAGCATCTTGATGTCCGGCGCTCCGTCGAGGTGCTCGCCGACCTCGCCGAACAGCGCCCCGATGGCAGGTGCGGTGCTGTGCGTCTTCAGCGCATCCTCGTCGGCCCACTGCTCGACGAACACGAACGTCCCGTTGGCCTCGTGCAGTGCGTAAAGCTCGCACCCGGGTTCCTGGTGCACCGCTTCGACTGCCCGCTTGCAGGCGTCGCGCACGGTATCGACGGAGTCGGACTTGGCGGTGAAGGAGGCGACGACGACGACGGGCATACGGGTCCTCTCTGACGGCACTGGGGCGGAGTCCGCTTTACCGTAGCCGTCCAATTTGTAGCGACTGTGCAGCGGCGCGAAAACCGGCCGGCAATACCGATCGCCTTCGCTGGACGGCATGCCCACCATCTATGACCGGATCGGGGGAGCCGAGGCCCTGGAAACCGTGGTCGACGACTTCTACCGCCGAGTGCTCGCAGATCCCGAACTGGCCGGATTCTTCGCCGGCACCAACATGAACCGGCTGAAGGGACGGCAAGTCGAGATCTTCTCCGCCGCACTGGGCGGCCCGCAGCCGTATACGGGTGCGCCGATGCGTCAGCTCCACCAGGGCCGCGGCATGACGATGCATCATTTCAACCTGGTCGCCGGGCATTTGACCGAAAGCCTGGAAGCCGCCGGCGTGCCGGACGACACGGTCACGCAGATCATCTCGGCCATCGCGCCGCTCGCCGACGACATCGTCGGCGCCAAGACGGCCTGAGGGCAACCGCGCGCCGCGAAATTGACGTTATGCAGAAGAACTGCGAGTAGCGGCCTGCATAGCGTGAATTTCGGCGTCGCCCGGCGCACGGGCGCGGGGTCGCGCAGTGACCAGTGTGGCCTATGGTGCGAATGAGGCCCATGCGACTAGGCTTGCGGGCATGCCTAGCAAGACCGCTGCCCGGTCCGGAACCCGAACGACCAGGTCAAAGGGCAGTTCGCGAAGCAGCGCACGCCCGGCGCCGCGCAAGAAGCCGGTCAAACGGCGCAAGTCCTCGAGTCACAGTCCCATCACGGGCGGCGCCCTCGCGGTCGGCCGTGGAGCGCGGGCGACGTGGCTGATGGTCGCCAAGGCGACCGGCAGCGCCGCGCGCTCTGTCGGGCGAGCCCACGA